>NZ_JAKUFF010000017.1:0-66393 GCF_022663305.1 Bacillus cereus group sp. BfR-BA-01408
AGAAGAAGAAAAACGTAAGCAAGAAGAGAAGAAAGCTCAGCAACAGCAGTCTACACAACAGGAGAGAACACAAAAACAAGAAAAACCAACACAAGCAACAGGTGGGAAACCAACAAGATCACAAATTTCAGTTGGTTCGCATGTAGTTATTCAATTGGATAATGATTATAGTAAAACTGTAAGTGGCGTTGTAAAAGACATTTTGACACATAGTGAAACACATACATACGGCATTAAAGTTCGACTACAAGATGGACAAATTGGCCGTGTTCAAAGTGTTAAATAATGAAAAAAAGATTTGACTACTTTTCAAAGAAATAAGAACTACAAAAACCGGTTCTTTCGTAAAGGAACCGGTTTTTTGTAGCGTTTTGTTGATGCCACCATACCTGTATCAAGTTATCACATACAAGGCAATAGATGTTTTTATAATTTGACATAAGAGGAACCGAACTTGGAGGGAGTACTGGAACCATATAATCAATACACTGATGGGCATGTTTGAGCTATGGACCTATCCTCTCGTTCTAATCCACTAAAAAAAGAACTTCCCCATACCCATTAGACTACTAAGCATTCCAATTCCATTCATAGTGCCTTTTCCTACTGTAAGTAAGTTTCCAAGCATTCCTGGCTGACCGTAACCGCCGTTATTCCCCCATCCCATGGGACTTATCTGTCCTCCCCATCCGGGAGAGTTTCCGAAAATACCCCAGTTATTGCTATTAAATTTAAAAGCCTTAGCTGGCGGTGAGAGTAAAGCGGCAAGATGACCTTGTGCGAACATCCCTGTATGGTTGAATGGTTGAGCCCAGGGTAAGGGAGGTTTTTGAAAATTACTTGCATGGCCTGGGAATGGAGGCCAATTAGCGGGATGTCCTTGGGGCATCATCCCTGCATAATGGATTGGCTGATCCAAAGAGAAGGGAGGGGACTGAGGATGGAAAGCTGTATAATTGATTGGTGAATCCGAACCAACTGGATAGAAGCGATAACTCCAATTCTCAGGAATCTTCAAATCATTCATTCCCTCAGCTTTAGCTATTTGGGGCTGTACATATAATGATGACATTGAATTTTGGTGATTATAATGCTCCTGATTTCCTTTTGAATTCAAATACCGATATTGGTGCATAAGCTTATTCCCCTTACTGTAAAAATGTAATGTTAGACTTAGCCTATGTGATATTCCTTTTTATGGATGGTTACATAACTAGATTTACAAGCCTGTATTTAAAGGAATAGGTGTGGTCTTGTCTTGTTGATTTATCCTGCTATTTGTGAGCGATAAGACAACTTTACCTCAAAATGCAGCCTAATTTAATTTCGGTTAACAAACGCGCTTATAAAGGTTTAATCAATAAAAAAGATTTTCAGATGTAACGTTGAGCAAGTAGAATTGCTAAAAAGAGAATATCCATTCGAAGAGTTTGGCAAAATACTGCAAGGGCAATGTATTCTTGTGCAGATATGCAAACGGCTTAAACGAATTAATGGAATATATAATGAAGGGGTAAATGAATATATGAGTGAAACATTACATAAAAGAAAGCCACCATATTTAATGCTTGTCATCCTTTTTATTGGAGCATTTGTTTCATTTCTAAATAACTCGCTTTTAAATGTAGCCTTGCCATCAATAATGAAGGATTTAGACATTCAAGATTATTCAACGATCCAGTGGCTTTCTACAGGATATATGCTTGTAAGTGGTATATTAATTCCGGCATCAGCATTTTTAATAACCCGCTTCTCCAATAGGAGTTTATTTATTACATCAATGTTGATTTTTATCCTTGGTACGGCCTTAGCGGCTGTAGCACCGAACTTCGGTTTATTACTTACTGGCCGGATGGTTCAAGCAGCAGGTTCTTCAGTCATGGGACCTTTGTTAATGAATATTATGCTAGTAAGCTTTCCAAGAGAAAAAAGGGGAACAGCAATGGGGATTTTTGGATTAGTTATGATTACAGCTCCAGCCATTGGGCCAACATTATCAGGTTATATTGTAGAGTATTATGACTGGCGTTTGCTTTTTGAAATGATTTTACCGTTAGCAATCATAAGCTTACTGTTAGGGATTTGGAAATCGGAGAATGTCATGAGACAAAACAAAAATGAAAAACTGGATTATCTCTCATTACTATTATCTTCTGTCGGTTTTGGCGGTCTGTTATATGGATTCAGTTCTGCAAGCTCCAATGGTTGGACGAATAAAGTTGTCTTAACAACCTTAATCGTAGGCGCTATTGCCCTAATTGCTTTCATTATCCGTCAATTAAAAATGAATGAACCGTTATTGGATTTACGTGTTTACAAGTATCCAATGTTTGCACTTGCGTCTGTAATTGCAATTGTCAACGCAGTAGCCATGTTTTCGGGTATGATTTTAACACCAGCTTATGTACAAAATGTCCGCGGTATTTCACCGCTGAGCTCTGGGCTGATGATGCTTCCAGGTGCGGTAATAATGGGAGTTATGTCACCAATTACAGGTAAACTATTCGATAAATATGGCCCTCGGATTCTTGGTATAGTGGGACTTTCCATTACAGCCGTTTCAACTTATATGCTGGCAAACCTGCAAATCGACTCTAGTCACACACATATTATTCTTATTTACACGCTGCGGATGTTTGGGATGGCGATGGTGATGATGCCACTTATGACAAATGGTCTTAATCAATTGCCAACTCGCTTAAATCCGCACGGTACAGCTGTTAATAATACAGCTCAACAAGTGTCCGGTTCAATTGGTACTGCTATTCTTGTTACGATTATGAATTCTGTAACAAAAACAAAAGCTGAAAGTCTAATGTCTGAATTAGATCCAACAACCTTCACAGAAGCTACGAAGGTAATAGTAACGCAGAAGGCTTTATTATCTGGAATCCAATATTCGTTCTATGTAGCGCTTGGCATGAATGTTGTTGCACTACTATTAGTTTTTTTCGTTAAACGTGTAGATACAAGCCCGGAAGCAGTCGAGAGATTAAATCGATAGAGTGAAATAAACTCTACATAATGATTTCTACGAGTTTTTTGCTGCTCAGAAGCTGATAATTAAAATGGGAAAAGAACTGAAAGAAACAGTGAAATAATTACACATAATGAAAAAGGATCTGATCTTCATATCAGATCCTTTTTTATTAGCAACACAGTATACTTGGTTATCGTATTTGTTTGAAGAGACATTAGAAACTATTTGTTTTCCCAATACTACAATTTTTGATAAACATTATAATAATACCCCTTATTTTAATTTAGTATTTTTTCTGCAAGTTATAAATCTAATATCAACCTTATAAGCAATATCATAATCATGAATAGTTAGGGGAAAGATAAATTAAGGTAATTAATTACATATTTTTATCCCAGGCGATTCATTGCTAGCTTCTTTTTATTGAATGGGATATTTTATTTCATACTTTTTGAAAGGGTGTTTTTAATGGATAAAAAAGTATCTGCCATTCCTCAGCCGAAAACATATGGACCGCTAGGGAATCTCCCATTAATCGATAAAGATAAACCGACCTTATCCTTTATCAAGATAGCGGAAGAGTATGGTCCCATTTTTCGAATGCAAACTTTAAGTGATACGATCATTGTCGTTTCTGGACATGAACTGGTAGCAGAAGTCTGTGACGAAACACGATTCGATAAAAGTATAGAGGGTGCTTTAGCAAAGGTTCGTGCCTTTGCTGGAGACGGATTATTTACAAGTGAGACTCAAGAGCCTAACTGGAAAAAAGCTCATAATATTTTGATGCCTACATTCAGCCAACGGGCAATGAAAGATTACCATGCCATGATGGTCGATATTGCCGTACAACTCGTTCAAAAATGGGCAAGACTGAATCCGAATGAAAACGTAGATGTTCCAGAGGATATGACTCGCCTTACATTAGATACAATTGGTCTATGTGGTTTTAATTATCGATTTAATAGCTTTTATCGTGAGACCCCTCATCCTTTTATTACTAGCATGACCCGTGCTCTAGATGAGGCAATGCACCAATTGCAGCGGCTGGATATAGAAGATAAACTCATGTGGAGAACGAAACGTCAATTTCAACATGATATTCAATCCATGTTTTCTTTAGTAGATAATATTATTGCTGAACGTAAAAGTAGTGGGAATCAGGAAGAAAATGATTTACTTTCCCGTATGTTACATGTGCAAGATCCGGAAACTGGTGAAAAATTAGATGATGAAAATATTCGTTTCCAAATTATTACCTTCTTAATAGCTGGACATGAGACAACAAGTGGATTGTTATCTTTTGCAATCTATTTTTTATTAAAAAATCCAGATAAATTGAAAAAAGCCTATGAAGAAGTAGACCGTGTTTTGACAGATCCTACTCCAACATATCAACAAGTTATGAAACTTAAGTATATACGTATGATTTTAAATGAATCGCTACGTCTATGGCCTACTGCTCCAGCATTCAGTCTCTATGCAAAAGAAGATACAGTGATTGGTGGGAAATATCCAATTAAAAAAGGAGAAGATCGTATTTCTGTTCTTATTCCACAGTTACATAGGGATAAAGACGCGTGGGGAGACAACGTGGAAGAGTTCCAACCTGAACGATTTGAAGATCTGGATAAGGTTCCTCATCATGCTTATAAGCCATTTGGAAATGGTCAACGAGCATGTATCGGTATGCAGTTTGCACTTCATGAAGCGACACTCGTAATGGGAATGCTTCTTCAACATTTTGAATTCATCGATTATGAAGACTATCAGCTGGATGTAAAACAAACATTAACGCTAAAGCCTGGTGATTTTAAAATTAGGATTGTACCCCGAAATCAAACTATTAGCCATACTACTGTTCTTGCGCCTGCAGAGGAGAAACTGAAAAACCATGAAATTAAGCAGCGAGTTCAGAAGTCTCCTTCTATTATTGGAGCCGATAATCTTTCGCTTCTTGTTCTGTATGGCTCGGATACAGGGGTAGCAGAAGGTATTGCAAGAGAGCTAGCAGATACAGCTAGTTTAGAAGGTGTTCAAACGGAAGTGGCAGCTCTTAACGATCGAATTGGAAGTTTGCCAAAAGAAGGAGCGGTTCTTATTGTAACTTCTTCTTATAATGGAAAGCCGCCAAGTAATGCAGGACAGTTTGTGCAGTGGTTGGAAGAATTAAAACCGGATGAGCTAAAAGGTGTTCAATACGCAGTTTTTGGTTGTGGAGACCATAATTGGGCTAGTACCTATCAGCGAATACCAAGATACATTGATGAGCAAATGGCTCAAAAAGGAGCAACAAGATTTTCTACACGTGGAGAAGCGGATGCAAGTGGTGATTTCGAGGAACAGCTCGAGCAATGGAAAGAAAGTATGTGGTCTGATGCGATGAAGGCATTTGGATTGGAACTTAACAAAAATATTGAGAAAGAACGCAGTACTTTGAGTCTGCAATTTGTCAGCCGTCTTGGAGGATCTCCTCTTGCGCGAACATATGAAGCAGTTTATGCATCTATACTAGAAAATCGTGAACTTCAATCATCTAGCAGTGAAAGAAGCACGCGACATATTGAGATATCCTTGCCAGAAGGCGCTACGTATAAAGAAGGAGACCACCTTGGGGTGCTGCCAATTAATAGTGAGAAAAATGTCAACCGAATTTTAAAACGCTTTGGATTAAACGGGAAGGATCAAGTCATATTAAGCGCAAGTGGGCGCAGTGTAAATCACATACCTTTAGACAGTCCTGTTCGTTTATATGACCTTCTTAGTTATAGTGTCGAAGTGCAAGAAGCAGCCACTCGAGCACAAATACGAGAAATGGTGACATTCACAGCATGCCCTCCTCATAAAAAGGAATTGGAATCATTATTGGAAGACGGAGTTTATCATGAACAAATATTAAAGAAACGTATTTCAATGTTAGATCTTCTTGAAAAGTATGAGGCTTGTGAAATTCGATTTGAACGTTTTTTAGAACTTCTTCCGGCGCTCAAACCGCGTTACTATTCAATTTCAAGCTCTCCACTCATTGCACAGGATCGTCTGAGTATTACGGTTGGTGTTGTGAATGCGCCCGCATGGAGCGGGGAAGGGACATATGAAGGAGTCGCTTCTAATTATTTAGCTCAGCGTCATAATAAAGATGAGATTATCTGTTTCATTCGAACGCCACAATCAAACTTTCAATTACCTGAAAATCCAGAAACACCAATTATTATGGTTGGACCAGGTACTGGAATTGCACCATTCCGTGGATTCTTACAAGCGCGTCGCGTTCAAAAGCAAAAAGGTATGAACTTAGGCGAAGCACATCTATACTTTGGTTGTCGTCATCCTGAAAAGGATTATCTCTATCGTACAGAACTAGAAAATGATGAAAGAGATGGATTAATCTCTATACACACAGCTTTTTCTCGCTTAGAAGGACATCCTAAAACATATGTACAGCATTTAATAAAAGAAGATAGAATGAATTTAATTTCGTTATTAGATAATGGGGCCCATCTTTATATATGTGGTGATGGAAGTAAAATGGCTCCTGACGTAGAAGACACCCTTTGTCAAGCCTATCAAGAAATTCATGAAGTCAGTGAACAAGAAGCAAGGAATTGGTTGGATCGAGTGCAAGATGAAGGGCGATATGGAAAAGATGTTTGGGCTGGTATATGAATGTTTCTTAATTAGATAAGTAATATGTAACGAATGAAAAAACGAAAGAAGCTGGAGGCATCTATGTATTTGAAGAAAAACAAGATGCTGAAAAATACGCCGAAATGCACAACCATAGACTTCAAGGATCTCGTGTTAAAGATATTAGAGTAAGAATTTTTCACATCAATGATAAGTTAACGAAATTGAATCATGGTTATAGTAAATAATAAGGGACACAGGATGCAAAAAAGAAGGGATTATCCCTTCTTTTTTGCATTCTTCCTTTATAAAAAAATTCCTATATAAATAGGAATACGTATGTCGGCATATAGTTCCTTAGAAAAGGGTACGCCCCTTACTGGGAGGTAAGGGGCACAGGAAATGCAAATTTATTGTAATTTGCTAAGTTGATTATAACATATATACCTGTCTATACATGTTACGAAATTATGAACAAAACTATTATTCAGTAACTAGGGGAGGGAAGGTTGTATGATTTAAGCTGTTTTTAAAGGGGATAACAGAGAAAATACAAGAAAAGACCTGGTAACAGGTCCATTTTTTTATTGCTTTTCAGAATTCCCTTGTTCTAGAATATATGCTTCTTCTTGTTTTGATGTCGCTAATTCGTATGCTTGACCAGTGCTGTTATTTTCCAATTCCCATAATAAATTATGCTCCTCAACGGATTGAGAGAAATCGCCTTCATACCAACGAACCAAAATCTTGAGGTACTGTTCTTTATGTTGTAAGGTTCCACTATTACTTTCATCAATTACTTGACGTACTGTTTCGATGTTTTCTGGAGTCATTTTAATGAATCCTTGCTTTTCATGAGATAATACTTTTTGATGAGTCATTTTGTGCATTGCACTAATTATATGACGATCAGAATTGAGGTCAAGTATTACCTCTTCCCCTTTAATTTTATCAGTCTGCTTTTCCTTAACGTCTGAACCTGCATATGTACCGACTTTGTAACCAGTAAAACTACCAACTGCTATAGCAATAACGAAGCTTGATGTGATTTTAATCTATTTTTTCAAAATTATTCCCCCTTTTGATTGAAGTGTAACAAAAAAGAAGAGCTGTATACCGCTATCTATCTGTGTGATTTACATAAAGTATCATTATTGGTCAATAGATGCATACCGTCTTACTCCGGATGGTATTGCAAATAAGTCAAATTGGTTATCGGCGTTAGTTAGTACCGGGGATTCTGATCGAAAAGGAAAGATTTGTGGTTGTATAACGGAAGTCACTTTAGAAAGAAGTAAAGCTTTAAAGGCTGCTGGTCATGAACCTGTAGGACGTTTTAGGTGGTAAAAATAAAAAGGATAGTAGTAAGTTATCCTTTACACTTCAACTTGCTGAAATAGCGAGATATACGTATTATTATGATTGTAAGACTGAAGGACTCTCTGGATATTATCATGATGTAAAACGCTTCAAAGAAGTAAAAGAGTTATAATAAAACTACTTCTAATAGGGATACAATACCCTTATAGGAAAAGGGAGGAGACTTTTATTTGTGAAAAGATTGATTCAAGTCATCTTAGTAAGTACATCATTCCTAATTCTTAGTGGCTGTTATTTCTCTAAAGATAAACTGAATCACCCCATACAAGAATATTTAAAAACAAACTATGGAATACAAGGGGAGTTTTCTGTTATTCAGACAGATAATAATTGGTTTGGAGGAATTGGTCATCAAACTTATGTAGAAATGAAAAAGCCATATCATGCTTATCCGTTTTTAATGATTGAAAGGGGTACTTTGAAAATTTTAAATGATGACAGTGACGATATCTATTTTGAACAATTCAAGGGTGCATATATTGAGCAACATCCAGAAGTAGTTCAAGTAATTGAACAGATCATAAAAAAATATGGATTAGTGAAATATCCTAATAAATTTATTTCGGTAGAAAATGGTCCTGTTTATATATTTCCTTACGACAACCTTAAGTTTAATATAATTTATTCTCAAGAGCTACTTGATGATTTTAAAAAGACCCAAAAGATAGATACTACTAAACTTTTACCTACATTAATACCGAGTGACCCACGACGTGAAAATTATAATGTCAGGTATTTAGGTGTAGTAAATTTTCTATTTAAATTTGACATGTCTAAAAATAAACATCCTATTCCAAAGGCCCAAGATCTAATTGAGGACTTTCAAAAAAGTGGAGTATTAACAAAAGGGATATACAACATAGATATGCTCGTAGATGATTCAAATGGGGGATCGGAATATAATAATGTAGCTTTGTTTGAAGTCGATGAAGGTGGTAAATACACTATAATTGCTACTCCTAAATATGATGAGTTAGATAATTCTTACTTTTACGGAGATTATGCAGCAAAAACTCTAGAATAGAATCTTAGGTTAATTTGTTCAATCTTTTTTTTAAACACGTTTTTAGTTTTTACACGTTTCTCGGCTGTACCCCCTTTAAGGATTATGGTATTTTGATTAAATCCTTAAAGGGGAATTGTTTTCAAATATATTATTCGTAGTATTAATAACTAAAGTCACTAAATATTTTCGACTATCCTCATTATCTTAACTTGAATAAGTAATACTTTTAATTGCAAATCAATCGTTTAGCATTTCATGTAATCTCGTCTCTACTGTGGTGTGTGCTCTAATCCAATTTCCCTAATATTTGTTTATGGCATCTGACATCGTAGATTTCATTGTTTGTAACAATTTTTCTTTTGTTATTATGTTTTGTACATTTTTAAAAGGACCACCTAAAGATTCACCATTTTGATCCTTAATCTCTAGTTCTGTTATCTTTTTATTATTCCTCTGAATGAGTTGAAATAGAGCATATAAACGATCTAATTCTACTGAATCCAATTGGCTAAAGTCAATCTCGTTACTCATTTGTAAAGTTAATAATAATTCATTAGTTGGTTTTCCTTCATCTGGATTTTTATTATCTAAAATATATTGAAGAACATTTTCCGTTTCAGATTCCACGTAGCCTAATTTTTTTATTTCTTCTAGTATTGGTTTGAATTTCTTATATTCCTCATATGTTTTTTTTCCATATTGGTATTCATCACCTACTGGATATGAATAGAGGAGACCTTGTACCTTTACTCGGAATTTTAGATATTTGTTATTTTTTTCTTGCACAGTATGGTAGGTATCACCCCCATTATTTTCATTTATCGGGCTCCAATGTGTTACAACAACATCAATACCGTGTTTTTTTTTTATATATTCTTGTATCTCAGCTCCATTTTCTTGATTACAACCACTTAGACATAAGAAACATAATAATAGCAATATTACATGTTTCAATCTTTTCATATAAGCACTCCCTACGTAAGAATTAATTCTTGAATGCGCAGCACACTACAAAACCTTCTTTTCCTGAGTCGTATACTTTAACTTTTATCCCGCTTTAATGGGCAGTAAGACCCCCACCTCAAAATTCGGCGAAAGCAAAGAAGTTAGGCGGGGGTCGGGCTGCCCATATTTGAATCTTAAATCATTTAAGTTCCTGACGTTCTAACTATATTGCTTGGAGTATTACTGTCTTAAAATATATAACTTATTTGTTTTAAAGTCTTTCTCAATTCTATAAGCACATGGTTTATTGGGTTCATATGTAAAACGTACATTCATACCATGGTATTTATTTTACTATAAAATCTGGTTCTATTATTAAAATATTCCTTTATCTCTCCGTCTCAAAAAACTCAATCCACTCTCCATCAGGACCCGCGAAGAATATGTAACGTGTTCCATCTGGTAATGTTTCAATTTCCTCTCCTAGTAGGAAGGTTACGCCGTGTTTCTGTATTCTTTCGATTTCATCCTCTAATGAATCCACTTTAAAGCAAATGTGATGTACTTTTCCTTCTGCCGGAAGGGAAGAGTTGTAGCCTTCAATTAATTCGAGTATCGTTTCTTTTGATTCCTCCACACCTAAAAAAGCGAGTTTTAAGTCTGGATTCGGGTGTCCCATACGTTTAATGAGTTGTAAGCCAACTACTTCTTCATAAAATGCGATAGATGTTTCTAGGTTTGCAACCATAAGTCCGACGTGTTCAATTCTTCTAACTGGCATGTAGATTCCTTCTTTCTGAAAATTATATACAATATGTTATTGAAAATTAAGAAAATAAGCAAGATAAAAACCTTACAAATTTTAGCGTGTTATATGGTATAGTGAGAAAGTATGTTTGGGGAGAAGGAAGGAGATTATACGATGAATACACCTACTCAAACTCCTTCATTATCGGAAACGATGAAAGAGTGGCATTATGCATTAGCGTATGAAATTAAACATTGGAAAACGATAGGTGGTAGTAAAATTTCTATCATGAACGGTCGTTTTTTATATACAGATTATGAAAGTACAGTATACGTATTTCAGCTTATTTCGGAAGTAAGCTTACCTGAAGGTTCACCGATTCGAATTGAGTTCGATGGTGAGGAAGCGACAGGGGAAGTATTATCTGTACATGGATTAGAAATAGAACTGAAATTAAATGATTATATACAAGGTGAAATACGAGAAGCGGTTTTATATAGTGAACCGTGGCAATTGTTAGAGCAGCTGCAAGAGCGATTAAAAGAGGCACGTAAAGATAAGCTAAAACGTAATCGTATAAAGCGTCTTGTTGAAGGGACGAGTAGTCCGAAACATATTGAGAAGATGAAAAATCCGAAAAATGAATTGGCGTATCGTTCGTTTTACAATCCGACGACGTACGTGTGGGGACCGCCTGGAACAGGGAAGTCTTACAATTTATCACGTATTATTTCGGCTCATTATCAAAAAGGAAAATCGGTACTAGTATTAGCTCATAGTAATGCGGCAGTAGACGTATTAATGAGCGAAGTAACGAAGCAAATTGAAAAGAAAAAGAAATGGACGCCGGGTGAAATTGTTCGTTACGGTTATAGTCAACATGAACATATACGAAATCATGAAACGTTACTTGCGTCGAAGTTAGTTGAAACGACGAACGGATCTTGGGGAGAAGAAAGACTCTATTTAGAAGAAACACGCCAAGAGCTTCGTGAAAAGATTTTATCATATAAAGCGACGTCTGCTGATAAGAAGCGTATACAAGAGATTGAAAGTGATCTTCGAAAGCAAAAAGCGAAAATTAAAGAGGTAGAAAAAGAATACATTGAAAATGCGAAAGTAATCGGCGCAACTTTATCGAAATGTGCCATTGATTCACTTATTTATGAGCGTACATTTGATTTAGTTGTTGTAGATGAAGTAAGTATGGCATATGTTCCGCAAATTGCATTAGCTGCTTCACTTGGAAAACGCATCGTCGTATGTGGTGATTTTTTACAGTTACCTCCAATTGCGATGGCGAACCATGAACTCGTTCGAAAATGGCTTGGAGAAGATATGTTTTACCATGCCGGGATTGTTGAGTCTGTTAATAAATCAGAAGCACACCCGAACCTGTTTATGCTGCAGGAACAAAGACGTATGCATGCGGATATATCTAAGTTTACAAACTCGTTTATTTATAAAAATAGAGTATACGATCATCCGTCTGTTTCAGAGCGTAAAGAACTTGCAAAACTACAACCGTTCGCAAATGAGGCGAGTGTTTTATTTGATATGAGTTTAATGGGAGCTTTTTCGTTAAAAGACGCTGCTTCTGGTTCTCGTTTTAACATTATGTCTGGTTTAGTAGCGATGCAAATGATGTTAATCGGACTGTTAGACGGTGTTCAATCGATCGGTGTTGTTACACCTTACAGGGCGCAATCCCGCTTTTTATCAACGTGTATGAGAGAAATGTTGCAAAAAACGAAGTATCGTCACATACCTGTTTTAGCAGCAACGGTTCATAAGTTCCAAGGTTCTGAAAGGGATATGATGATTTTTGATACAGTAGATAGTTATCCGCAAGAACGACCTGGCGTGTTATTCTTTGACCATAAAAACCATCGCCTCGTCAATGTAGCAGTGACAAGGGCGAGAGGAAAGTTCATTCAATTATCGGACTGTCATTATATGCGTAAAAATCTTTCTAGAAAACAAGCGTTATCACAATTAACAGCTCATATAGAACGTCACGGAGATGTGTATGATCGCACGACATCAAGACAATTGTGGGAACGAAAAATATCGAAACGATTACGCTGGTTTATGGAAATGAATCTTGAAGAGCCGAAAGGGTTATTGAAAGATATTTTAGCCGCAAAACGAAAAATTATTATTTCACTTCCAAGTACAAAACAAGTGGATAAGCGAGTATGGCAACCGTTAATGCGCACAAATGCACAGATAACAGTGTATAGTGACGGACCAGTTCCACTGAAAAATGTAAAGTTACAAAGACAAAATAAAGCTTTCCCGTTTATCGTAATTGATGATGAAATCTTCTGGGCAGGCGCACCGCTCACATCTCAAATGATATTTGAAGGTAGTACGGAATTCCCGTACATATGTGCAAGACTGCAAGCACCTGAGACAATTGGTGTATTAAAAGGATTTTTAGATATTCGGTAAATTCGGATAGGAATTCCTTGACTTTTATTTGAAATGAACTTAGAATGAAAATAATTTAATATAATTTTATGAAAATTCTTATCACGAGAGGTGGAGGGACTGGCCCTACGAAACCTCGGCAGCGGATTCGTTATGAATACTGTGCCAATTCCAGCAAGGTAACTTGAAAGATAAGAAAGAAGCTCATTTTGACTGTATATACAGAAGCCTCTTTCTATCTTTTAGAAAGAGGCTTTTTTACGTGAAAATAAAAGGAGGAAGAAAAATGGGAGCGACAGGAGTAGCGTCACAAAGAAAAACAATTGAAGAGAGTATCGAAAGAAATAAGGAAAAGTACATAGAAACAAGTCATGATATTCATGCGAATCCGGAGATTGGTAACCAAGAGTTTTATGCATCTAGAACATTAAGTTTATTACTAGGTAGTGCAGGATTTCAGTTGCAGCACAATATAGCTGGACATGAAACGGGATTTATCGCGCGAAAAAGCTCTGGAAAACAAGGGCCAGCAATCGCATTTTTAGCGGAGTACGACGCTTTACCAGGACTTGGCCATGCATGTGGTCACAATTTAATCGGCACAATTAGTGTTGCAGCAGCAATTGCATTATCAGAAACGCTTGAAGAAATTGGGGGAGAAGTTGTCGTGTTTGGAACACCAGCTGAAGAAGGAGGACCGAACGGTAGCGCAAAATCGAGTTATGTAAAGGCGGGTTTATTTAAAAACATTGATGCGGCGCTTATGATTCATCCGAGCGGAAAAACAGCAACAACGAGTCCTTCACTAGCAGTCGATCCACTTGATTTTCATTTTTACGGAAAAACAGCTCATGCTGCAGCTTCACCTGAAGAAGGAATTAACGCATTAGATGCGGTGATTCAGCTGTACAACAGTATTAACGCACTTCGCCAACAACTTCCGTCAGATGTGAAGATTCATGGTGTTATTACAGAAGGCGGAAAAGCACCTAACATTATTCCTGACTACGCCGCAGCAAGATTCTTCATCCGTGCAGCGACGCGAAAAAGATGTGCGGAAGTAACAGAAAAAGTAAAAAATATTGCTCAGGGAGCAGCGTTAGCAACAGGCGCAAAAGTGAAAATCCATCAATTCCAAAATGAAATCGATGAACTACTCGTAACAAAAACATTTAATGAAGTCGTAGCCGAAGAACTAGAATTACAAGGTGAAGACGTAAATCGGAAAGAAAGATTTGGCATCGGCTCAACAGATGCAGGAAATGTAAGCCAAGTCGTACCGACCATTCATCCGTACATTAAAATCGGCCCAGATGACTTAATTGCACATACGAATGAATTTAGAGAAGCAGCACGTTCAGAATTAGGAGACAAAGCATTAATTACATCGGCAAAAGCGTTAGCAAATACGGCGTATCGATTAATTACGGAAGAAGGGCTGTTAGAGAAGGTGAAGGAGGAGTTTAGAGAAGCGCAGAGAAATCAGGGGTAGGGGGATTAAGGTGCTCTTTTCGCAGCGCAATTTAATTAATAAGTAGAGATATAAAAAAAGAACATTGAAAATCAATGTTCTTTTTTTGTTTAATAATCATTAATTTTGTTGGTTTTTCTCATAAAGGAAAAACTTTTACTGTTAGCGGAGGATAATATGTATCTCTTTATTAGAACGACAATTTCTCCTCAAACTCACTCTTTAAAACAATTAAAGGAGACGATAAGCCGAATTGCATTAAAGAGTCTAAAAATGCAGCGAGAGAATCCATCGAATCGCTCATGACATTCATCATATAATTAAATTCTCCGCTAATTCGATATAAATCTGTTACTTCAGGAGCGGCATTACAATACTGGATAAAATCAGAGCATTGGCTCGTTTTAAACATGATGAATGGTGGAACTTTTTTAATCAAACTTTTTTAAAAATTAACATAAATACTTGCAATGTTTAAATTAGTACTATATAGTCCTATTTATGACAAAGATAAAATTAATGAATCAAAAACGTGTGATTGAAGTAGCTGCAACATTATTTTTAGAAAAAGGGTTTGCTTATACAAGTATGGATGAATTAGTACGTGTAAGCAAAGTTTCAAAGTCTAATGTGTATTATCACTTTTCTAATAAGGAAGTATTATTAGAAGGGGTCGTTGATTATTGGATTGAAATGTATCAATCTGCAATTGATGACGTAATTTCTCAGAACCAATTTTTAGTTGAAGATCGTATCCAACTGTTTTTAAAGCAATTAGCACAAGGAGTTCAGTCGAGAGAGTATAAGGGGAGCTGTCCATTTATTACTCTTTATATTCAAAGTCCTACACAGGCCACGCAAATAAAAGAAAAAATAGGTCTTTTTTTTACAGGATTACAAGAGAAAGTTTCTCTATTACTTAAACAAGGGATAGAGAATGGAGAATTCAGAAATACGATTCATATTGATGAGGTTGCATCACTTTTTATTACAAATCTTGAAGGGGCGTTATTTATTTCAGAAACATTGAAGGATGCAACTGTAATCACGAAAACAGCAGATCATTTTTTTAAATTGCTTCGATAAAAGAAGCATTTTTTTTACATCAAATTAGTACCAAGTAGTACTAAAAAGGGGGTCTTATATGAGAACAGTATTTTTAACTGGTGGAACAGGCTTTATTGGAAAGCAATTAGTGAAAGAATTAGCCAAAGAGGATGTTAAAATTCTTCTTTTAGTAAGGTCGAAAAGTCAAGCCATACGCATTTTTCAAGAAAGAGGCAGCTTAAAAAAGGCATTCATGCACTTTATTGAAGGTGATTTGACGAAAATAGATTTAGGTCTAAGTGCTGAAGATAAGGAGAGGGTATTGAAAACGGATGTGATTATTCACGCAGGAGGCTCCATGGATATTCAAGCGACAAGTAAAGAGGCAGCGTCCGTATTTTTAAATGGCGCCAAACATATTAGTGAATTAGCTAAAAGTATTCATCAATTGAAGGGCTTGCAACAATTTATTCATGTTGTAGGTTATATGAGTCCCTTTGATGATAAAAATAGCAAGATTGCAATTGATGTGTTTCAAGAAGGAAACAATTATTTGAAAATAAAAAATCCATATGAGAGAACAAAATTTTTAGCAGATCTTTATATCCGTCAGCAGGCATCAGCAGTAGGTTATCCGCTTTCTGTAATTAATCCGCCAACTGTAGTCGGTAGTAGTAAAACAGGGAGTACAGAGCAGATAGCAGGATTAGGTTTGCTTGTGATGAGTATGCGAAGAGGGCTCATGCCAGTGATTCCTGGAGGTAAGGGATATAGGTTACCACTTATTTCAAACGATGAGCTTGCGAAGTTTATTGTGCAGGTTTTCAGATTGGAGCAACCGACTATTCAAACATATACACTTGTTGAAGACAAACAGCACGATCAAAACATTGCTGAATTATTAAGTATTATGTCGGAAAGTATGAATATGAGGGCACCAAAAATCTCTGTTCCAATGCCATTTATGAAAGCAATTATGAATAGTGGAGTAAGTAAAATAACAAAAATTCCTTCTGATGGACTGAATTTTATTACAAAACGAAAATTTTCAAATGTTTCAGCGAAAAAAATTATGGGAGGAGATTGGTTTAAGAAGACGAGTGTAATGAAATTTCTCCCTGCCGTAGTAGCTGATCTGGATTATCGAATGATGTATCAAAATGGCCAGCATAATCATTTATTTAAACGAACATTATGCGATAACACTACCCTTTACCAATTACAAGGAGAGGGTAAACCGTTTATTTTATTACATGGTTTATTGAGTGATGGAGAGGATTTATTTCCTTTAGCACAAGAGCTTCATGAAAAAACTGGTCAACCTGTATGGATCTTGGATCTTCCAGGTTTGGGACGTTCTCCTTTTAAACGAGAGAACAATCTTCTAGATATCTATTTGAATGTAGTGAAAAAGTTATTGGAGAAAGCTACGAATGGTGCACATCTAATTGGACATTCATTCGGTGCGTTTATTCTTCTGGAAGCATTGGTACAAGAGTACATGGATAAGAAGTATGCAATCACTTTACTTCAGCCACCTGTTGCTAAAAAAAATGCTAAATCGCTAAATGTTCCTCAATTTATGAACAAATGGATATTAAAATTAGCAACTACTAATTTGATAGGGCGTTATTTACTAAGTAATGGTTTGTTTGAAAGTATGGAGAGCATCCCCGAACATTATATTGAAAAAATAAGTAACAGTTTTACTTCCCCTAGAATTTTAAATACTACGGTTCAGCTTAACAGTTTACTACTGAAACACGATCAAGGTGATTTCAATGGAGTAACAAAGTATAATCTTCACATTATTTGGGGGGATCATGGCAGAGGCTATTCTGCTCCATCGCATCTTGGTAAGGTTGATTTTGTTCCATATGGCCATCATTTTCCTCTTAGCCATCCGAGTGAAACGGCAACATTAGTAATAAAAAATAGTAATACTAGCATATGAGAGTGTGGGATAAATAAAAAGTGTGTAGTAAGATCATTGTGTCTTTGAAATAAAATCGTACTGTTTGGGGTCCCACCCCATGCCAATCAAGCTAAGAAAAGCAAATACACCAAAACGAGAAAATGGGCATCTTCAGGTGAAAATACGTAATTTTTTTGTTTTAGGGGCATTATAAAGCCTTCAAGTTGATGGATGTGGGGTCCCGCCACAATACTATCAATATAAGCAGTATACCGTTGTATCTGTACTGGATTTATCAAAAGAGGATGCTGAAATGATACCATTGCTTCTGGCTTGTATAGCAGAGGCATTTATTCATTTCAATCCAGATTCTTTTTTAGTTAAGGATGAATTTAATCTCTTATATTGGTGTAGAAAGAACTTCAAAGGATTTCATAGTATCTCTGATGATGGATTCTTACAGGATTTTAAGCAGGTATACGAATGTTATCAAGCATTGCAGAACGTTGGGAAACAAGAGAACAATATAAAAATAAATATGTAATAGCAAGGAGAAGAGCAACGCATGTATAATATACTTAAACGTCAATATAATTACTTTATCCGAGGAGTGATTCGGATTAACGAAGAAGTACAAAGGGAATTGGACCTATTGGTTCAAAAGATTCGTGAAACTGTGTCTTCTGTCCAAAAAATCATCCTTTTTGGCTCTCATGCATATGGCACACCAAATGAAGACAGTGAATTTGATCTCTGTATTGTTGTAGAAGGTGTAGGAGCAAGAAAAAGGGGAGTCATTAATCGTATCAATTGGGGTATTTACGATGTTATGGAAACACAAGTTGATATTTTAGTGTATGGGCCAGAAGAGTTTCTAGAACGTGCTAGTCGTACCGTAACTATGGAACATAAGATTGCACTAAACGGTAGAACAGTCCCAAAAACTCATAACCTTTTAATGCTGCACAAATCGTGTCGGAAATTAGATGAGGAATCCTCATTGATTTTAGAACAGTGCGTGCAGCTAAATGGTTATGCTACAGATATTCGTTTATCCGTATTTTGAATCACTTACTGTTCAAGATAGATTAATGACTATACAACATGCTCAAAAAGTACTGAGTTTTTATAAAGAAAAGTTAAACATGCTAAATATACATGAAATCGTAATCGATTAAAAATAGAGGATATACATAAAAGAGAGTGCCTATAAAGGGACTCTCTTTTTCTATCTAAAAAAGAGGAGGAATGCTTCATAGTAGAATGAAATGATACTTTGCTATGGGGATAACAATATAATGATGGATATTTATCAAGAGATTAAAGAGGAAATGAAAAAAATATAATTATCACACAATTGTTGTTTTGTAGGTACAATGGCGGTACTTTTAATTAAAGCACAAGGAATCAATCACGATGAATTTCTTTTAGTACCTGTTCGTGAAGCAGAGGAATGCCTTCTTCTCGAAACCAAGCACCTACACGTGAAAAAGTAGAAATATGAGGCACAAATGATAAACCACAAAACTCATGAAAAAAAGGTTATCATACAATCCGTCCCTTCTGTAGATAGTTCAGGTTACTCTTATTCTTTCAGGAGAACGAATTTCTTTATGTATTTTTGAATGTTTGTGAGATTTATAACACCATTTCTATACTTTAATATCTGAAAAATCTGTCACGAAATATTCCGAATTTTGAAGTTGCTAATTACATATGATTCCATTTATTATAATTATTGAGCCGGCTCCAAATAATGGAAGTTTTCTGGTACAGCAAAGTAATTTTTAATGTTTATCAACTTATTTTCATAAAGCTATTTTATATCAGAATCCACTTTCATTTTACTTTATATGAAAACAAAGCAACTATAAAAGAGGGGGATTTAAAAATGGAAAAAAAATCTTTTAAAATCCGTTCAGTTAATGACAATGAACAGCTTTGGACAAAGTTAGCTGATCAAATGGAAACACTTGAAAACAGGGATGAAATGAAATGCTTCAACTGCTCAATTTGTTGTGATAATTGCTGTTTTAATTGTTGCTTCCAAATCTAATTTATACTTACAGTAAATAAACACTCGAAATACTTATATCTTTTAATAAACTTAGTTATTAAATTCATTATTTTCTGTTCTTGCCTAGCAAGAACAGAAAATAATTATACAAGGGTGATTTGATGATTATTAACAAGTATCATTTACGATATCCTTTAAACGAGGAAGTTCTAATGATTAATACCTTAACTGGTGCTGTAGATTTTTTTTCTCATGACTTAATTAATTTAATCGATACATTGTCATATAGAGATTACGAAAATTTAACTAACGAAGAGAAAAATGCTACTAAAATTTTAATTGATAGAGGTTACGTATTTAAGAACACAGAGGATCGGGACCATAGACTATGGCAGGCTAAAAATATTGTGGACGCTGGAAATGAAATGCAGTATGTTATTTGCCCTACATATACATGTAACTTTCGTTGCCCATATTGTTTTGAAAGCCATAGCCTTCATGAGAAAATAACAGCTTTAACCGAAGAACAACTCCAAGCAGTTATGCAAGCCATAGACATCTTTCATAAAGAAAGTGGTTATAAAATCGGTATGATTAACCTTTTTGGAGGCGAACCACTCCTTCCTTTTACCAAAAAAATAGTCAAACAAATCTGTGAAGAAGCTGTTAAGCGTAACTTCAAAATTGGTTGCAATACAAATGGCTATCACCTTTCTTCTTTTGTAGAGATTTTCCAAAACTACCGTGATCGACTGAGTATTATGGTTACAGTTGATGGACCGAAGAATATTCATGATCAACGACGTATTATGACGGGAGGTCAAGGTACATTTGATCAAATTCAAAAAGGTATTTGTGATTCACTTAATCATGGTATTCGTACCATTGTAAGAGTCAATATAGACCAAACAAATATTGATTATGTTTCACTTCTTGTAGACTATTACAAAAAAAACAAGTTATTTGAAAATGAAAATTTCTCAATTTCTTTTTCGCCTGTCACAGATCATACATGTAAAGGCTTAGGAGAAGATTTAATGAAGGGTTATGAAATCGTAAAAAAATTACAAAAAAATATTCCTGATTTTGAAAAATTAGAAAAACAAAAATCTCTTAACTTCGGAGCTGATATGTACCGTTTCTTTAAACCAATTATGCAGTTAGATTCAGAATTAAAAAACAAAATTGAAATGGTTGTTCCCAATATAGTCTATTGTGAATCTGCTGAAGGGAAACGAGTTGTATTTGGACCTGATAACCATATATATGCTTGTCCTGATTTAGTTGGAAGATCAGAGTTCAAAATCGGCGATTATTTCCCTAAATTCTCTCGCCAAGATTGGAAGTGGGAAAAGTGGAAACAATTCAATTCCTTTACCATTCCACAATGTAAATCTTGTGCCTCATCACCTATATGTGGAGGAGGGTGTGCTGCTGAAGCTCTTATAGTTCATGGGAACTTGAATCAACCAAACTGTCCACAAACAGATAAACAGGTTTTCGAATATTTAAAAACTATTAAAGAAGAGATTTCAATATAAGGAGAGGAACTAAGCTATGATAGCAAGTACCTATAATTCAACATATAAATTATCTGATGGAAATTATGTTCTAATCAATTCACTAAGTGGCGCACTCGATGTAATTAATACAGACATAAAAAAAGTATTAGATGATATTAAGCGTAATAAAAAATTAACTCTTTATCCTGAATTAGAAGAACTTCTCTCATTTTTAACAAAACGTGGCTATCTTTTTAATGACCGTGATGAAGAATTAAATAAACTTACTATTATTCGTGATCGGATGACTGAATCTTTAGCAAATAGTAATTCCGGAGTTACATTCAACGTATGCACAACATATATGTGTAACCTTAGATGTCCTTATTGTTACCAAGGTCATGAAATACATAAAATTTCACATGCTTTAACCCCTGCTGAAGTAGACAAAATGTTCCAAGCAGTTGATAAAATTTTGTCTATGGAGAATGAACGTGGTCGATTTGAGAATGCAACCCACCGCATGATGTTATATGGTGGTGAACCATTGCTTCCAACAACTCGAAAGACAGTTGAACAAGTTGTTAAACGTGGAATAGAAGAATACGGTTTTCGTATGTACGCCATTACAAATGGTACATTCTTGCATGAATTCTTAGATTTTCTAGAGCCTTACAAAGAGAACTGGGATTATTTTCAAATTTCTATTGATGGACCGAAACATATTCATGATCAACGACGTATTACAGCTGGTGGCACAGGAACATTCGATCGAATTGCTGCTAATATTTCACTAGCATTAGAGCGTGGTTTCGCAGTAGGCTTACGTACTAATGTGAATAAAGATAATCTTGCATATGTAAAAGAATTAGCAACCTTTATCGAAGATCAACATTGGAATACTTATCCTAATTTTGGTTGGCAGGTATCTCCTGTTACTGATCATTACGGAGATAATCTACCAAATCACCTTCCAGAGCATGAATTACTCGCCGAAATTTATAATATTTTCGGAGATTTAGAAGAATTTATGGATAAATTTAACGCAAAACTGGGTACAGACCTTAACATTCGTACTTCTAGAATCCGTCAATCCATACGAACTTTTGACTGGGAGAAGGTAAGTGAACTTGATTCCTGCTCTTCTGTCATGCATAGTTTACCTTATTTTAAAGAATGTAGTGCGAGAGAACAGCGTTTCTATGCATTTGGTGCGGAAGGTTTAATATACGCTTGTCCTGAGGCCGTAGGTAAGCCAGAAACTGCAGTGGGTTCCTTTTTTCCTGAATACAATTTAGATGCTGATAAGCATGCTATTTGGGATCAAGATATTACTGACTCCGAACAGTGTAGTAGTTGTAGTATCTCACTATTTTGTGGTGGAGGATGTGCTTATGCTAATTTAATGCGAAATGGTGCCATTAATAAACCTTACTGTAATGATTCACATCAAACCATTTCGACTTATATTAAGAAAAATGAAACTGCCTTTTTAGAACTAATTAAATAAAAAGATATAACTCCACAAATACCTTCACCATTGTGGGGTTACTTTCTCTTAAAGGATGTGATCAATTTGACAGCATCGCAAAATATCTTTCCAAAGTTAATTCCATACGAAGTTTATAATATGGATGTTTGGGAGGAGGGGCCTCGTTATTTAATAAAATTTGATAACGGATTACAATTAAAAGTCACTGAATCACTGAGAAATTTATTCAATTATATGGATGGAACCACATCCATAGGGGATATATGTACAATGGTACAAACGAATCACGATGGCAATATTACTATAAATGAGTTAACAGAACTGATAAATGAACATCTATTACCAAAAGGGGTTTTAGTTGGTTCTGAAAAAAAAGCATCTCATCACTCTGCAATTACATTTAGAATAGCAATTTTCCACGCTTCTTACTTAAAAAAGGCATCCGAATATTTCGAATTCTTATTCTTTCGGGGCGTATTTGTTTTATTTAGTATTTTCTTCAGTATAAGTCTAATACATTATTTTTTTCAGGCTAATACTGAAAATATATCAAACACATTTGGATCTGTTTATAAATTTACTATTGCAATTTTACTGCTATTATTTTCCATGATTGTCCATGAACTTGGTCATATAGTTGCTGCTTATCGATATAAAATACAACCTAAAGACGTCGGAATGGGTCTTTATATGATGCGGCCTGTTTTATTTGTTGATTTAAGTGATACCTGGCGATTGCCTAGACGACAAAGAGTAGTTATTGACCTGGGCGGAATTTACTTTGAATTATGGATATTTATATTATTTGAGTTGTGTTATTTTATTTCAGGATTCCAGGAATTTTTTGTAGCAAATCAATTCATACTCATTACAGTTCTATATAACTTATATCCATTTTTACAATATGACGGTTTTTGGGTTCTTACTGACATTCTAGGAATTGCAAACTTGCATACTAGAACCTTCCAATTGGTGAAAAGTGGTCTCCTGGGATACTTTTTTTTCAAGCCTGATTATCGAAAGCAATTTAATGATACAATTAAGAGGATGAACAGGCACTATAAAATAGCATTTCTTACATATGCTAGTATATATTTTTGTTCAGTTATCACTGCTATCTGGTTCATTCTTCGATATACCATCTATTTATTCACATCGCTAGATTCGTTCACATGGGGAAATGCAAAAGGTGCCATTATTGTAATAATTATAGTTTTAATTAGAACAATAGTTGTCTTTACATTAAAATTTAAAAGGGCCGGGAGGGAAAAGGATGATAAACAAACAAACCATCCTTCAAGTAGAAAAAATCAAGAAAGCTTATGAAACCGAAGCAGGAACAATTCAAATTTTAAAAGGGCTTAGCACTAAATTTTATTCTGGAGAGATTGTTAGTATTATTGGTCCTAGTGGAAGCGGAAAATCCACACTACTTGGAATACTGGGATCATTGGATACCCCTACCGAAGGACGTATTATTATTGAACAACAAGATATTACCTCCATGTCAGAAGAAAAGCTAGCTGATTTCCGTGCAAAAAAGATTGGTTTTGTTTTTCAATCGTATAATTTAATCACAACAATGACCGCTCAAGAAAATGTTATGATGGCACTTATGTGCGCTGGAGTAAGAAGCCAAAAAGAAATGATAACAAAGTCTAGGGAAATGTTGGACCTTGTTGGGATGAAAGAACGATATCATCATTTACCAAGCCAGCTATCTGGAGGTCAACAGCAGCGTGTAGCAATTGCTCGTGCATTAATAAATAATCCAGCCATTGTTATTGCTGATGAACCAACTGGGAACTTAGATTCCAAAACAGGAAAAAATATTTTGGACTTAATTTTTCAACTACGTGACCAACTCCAGATGACGTTTATTATTGCTACACATGATACGCATGTGGCAAAACTTTCAGATCGTGTTTTAAAAATGGAAGATGGCCTCCTCGTTCAAGAAACCTTTAACGACCATACAAAATCTAGTGAGCAAGAAGGTGGCATAACACCATGCTACTAAAATCTGCACTACGTAGTTTAGCACGTAATCGTTTAAGAACTTTTTTTACTGTGTTCAGTATTTTAATAGGAGTAGCTAGTTTCTTTTCTATGTCTATGTTGGTAGAGCTGGTTCCGCGATCTATTCACGAATCCTCTAAAATTCTTTTAGGAGGGAATGTGTCAGTTCAATCCTATTTAAAACCGATGGATCGCGAAACTCTTATTTCTTCCATTCCTAAAGAAGAACAGAAAGCGCTCACAACTTCTTTATTAGGTCAAAGTATGGTCAAATCTGATCGGAAAACAACAAGTTTAATTGTAAAGGGAATTGAAACGAACCACTATCCTTTCTTTGGTGATAATCTGTTTCCTAATATTCGTACTTTACATAAAGATGAACTACTACTTTCCAAAAATACAGCTGACCGTTTGCAAGTCAAAGTAGGAGATAGAGTTGAGATTCCTAACCGTTTTACTGGGGCAATGACCTCTTATAAAATTAGTGGTTTAGTAGAAGGTGTCCAAGAATCCTATGGCGATGCTTCGATTTTTGGAACTGCCTATTTACCTTTAGATCAAGCACAGCAGCTCTTAAATGTACCTGCAGGCACAATTAATGAAGCATTAATCTTATTAAATGAAAATGTTAATATCTCTTCTTTTAAAAAGAATATTCAAAAACAATTACCACAAAGTAGTGTAATAGATGTTCAGGATAAAGAGCTAGAGAAACAGAAAGATTTACGGATGTTGTTACCATTTCTTCAGCTTTTCAGTATATTAGCTCTTGGAATTGCCGCTATTACTACTTCTAATACAATGAAAGTCATTATTGCTTCACGTACGCATGATATCGCTGTTATGAAGTCCGTAGGAATGAAAACTAAATATATTATTCGATATTTTCTATCAGAAGCATTATGGCTAGCGATTCTCGGAACAGTTGGTGGGATTGTACTCGGCTTATTAGCTAGTGTTTGGCTGACGTCCTATCTAGCAGACGTGCTTTCACTACCGCTACATTGGGGAATTTCATGGTCCGTAATTTTTACAACAATTATTGTGGGATTAATTGTAACCTTCTTAGCTTCTTGGATACCAGTAAAAAGTGGAATGTGTGTATCACCACTTCAAATGTTACGTGATACTGAGAACACAAGTGTGAATTATGCTTTACCATTTAAAAAGAAATTTCAACTTTTTATATTTACTTGTGGCATTCTTTCTATTTATGTTTACAATATAGCTTTCACAACAAATACAAATGGCAACGCAGTCTTTAAGTGGTTTCTTGCTCTTTTACTTACAACTGCAGTTCTGTTATTTATTTTTACTTTTGTCCGATTTATAGGGTTTATATATTCTTTATTATTCAGATTAATTGGCGCCATGAAAAGCATAATGCCACAAAGCCTCTTTCTTGCTTTACACAACATGGCTACTACAAGTAAACGAAATGGTTTATTAGCAGTTACCTTAACTATTGGTGTTGTTTCTGTTGTCTCTAGTCATGTATTTGCAGACAATTTAATTGAGTCAGTTCAAGGTCAATTGGAAAGAGAGGCAATGGGAAATATCCTTATTACAAGTTCCATTCATGACGAAGGGAACGTTGAAAAGCAGCTACAATCTATTAAGGACATAAAAGGATCGAAAAAAGGTTATCAATTAGATGGAAGACTCCAAAATATTAACGGAGTGGACGCAGCATCTATATTCATGAAAAATATAAAAGATGATAAATTTTTTAGCTCAACTAAAATTTCAATAGAAGGGGTAGATACCTCTCTTAACTCTAGATCCTATATGATATCTGAAGGGCGTGATTTAGCTCTATCGGATGCAAAGGGGAAAAAAGCAATTCTTTTGGACAGCTATAAGAAATTAGGTGTAAAAGTCGGGGATACAGTTGACATTCAAATTGGAAATGAATTAATAAACTGCGAAATTATAGGTTTCTTTAAATCTGGTGTAGTTAAAACCGTTGGCATCCGTATTCCAACTGAAACATTAGCTACATATGGGAAACCAAGCCGAATTACTTATTCCTTAGATAGTGATCCTAAAAAAACAAATGCTATATTAACAGAATTAAATGAAAAACTTCCTGGTTCAGCAATGGCATATTCAATTGCCGCTACAGCAATCGATAGTCTTCAGTATATTATTCAAATGCAAAGTGCTTTCTTCTCAATTGTAGCGTTGTTCGCATTTTTAACAGCTGTTCTTACAATTGGAAATCAAGTTGTCATTCGCTTAATGCAACAGACACGAGATGTTGCTATTATGAAAACAGTTGGTATGTCTTCTAGTAATTTGATGAAGTCTATCTTATTAGAAAACACGATTATCTCCCTATCGGCTGGATTAGTTGGTGCTGGAATTGCCCTAGCCTTTTCAGGCATCACTTTACGCTTCTTATTCCAAATGCCGATGAAAATAGATATGACTTGGTCCATTTTAGGCATACTTTTATCTGTTATAACAACAATAATTGTTGTATGGATAGCAGCAAAACAATCATTATCGGCTAAACCTATACACCTTTTACAAAATAAATAAAGAAAGAAAAAAGTGTATTTTGATCATCTAGTCAAAATACGCTTTTGCTATTTTCTTTAAAACAACACATATCCTATGTCTATCAGGTTAAAATTAAAGAATACCCCAGAACGAAAATCTGGGGATCCCTCCCTCACATGCTTGTTCCCATTTAAAAACTGGATTAGATTAAACCTAGTTGATTTAAACGTGTTTCTTATCCCTTATCCTTCTAATTTATTGATTAATAAAATGTAGACTGATCATTAGGTTTTATATTATAAATAGTTTTTATTAAAATAAAGTATTAGACTCAATAGTAGCTATGCAATTATTATACAGTTAATAAGAACAATTCTGAGAAGATGTACGTAGTAATAAAATGGGAGAGGAATAATTTGACTCAAAATAAACCGATAGAAACAGAAGAAAAAATATCTATCATACAAAAAATGAAAAAATGGGCTAGAAACTAAAAAAAACAACTTCTTGTACTTTATTTGGCATATCGAGATGAAAGAGTCCCTTGGTATGCTAAATTATTTACAATGCTTGTTGTTGCCTATGCTTTTAGTCCTATAGATTTAATCCCAGACTTCATTCCTATCTTGGGGTATCTTGATGATTTGATTCTTGTACCATTAGGTGTATACTTGGCATTAAAACTTATTCCTAAAGAAGTGTTGGAGGATTGTAAAAGAAAGGTAGAGGAAAGACAGATAACAAGCAAACCAAAGAATTGGATAACAGGCATTATTATCATTACTCTCTGGATCCTTGTCTTTGTATGGGCTGTAAAAATTGCAAACCTGATTATTTTCAGGATGGAAGAATAAAGAAAGGTACAGAGTATATACAGCTAGATATGGAGGTATTAATGAGCTCTCTCCAAACAGGACAAACATATGGAATATCCAATGCTTATGTAGGTATGACTGATAAAGTACTAACCCGTGCAATTTTTACAAGATAATTTATCAATAATTATTCTTTTTTCTCCGGCTGATAGGAAAGAATAACGACACCTGAACTGGTCGTTTTTGTTTCTATAAGTTTTAATGGTTTTGTATTGTTCTGGTCTTTAAAGAGACGCTTTCCGCTCCCTAGGATAACGGGATTGACTATAAAGTGATATTCATCAATGAGGTCATGTTGCATTAATGTTTGTGTAAGCTCACTGTTGCCATAGATTAAAAGGTTCTGACCGGGCTGTTCCTTCAGTTTCGATACTTCTTATACAATATTACCCTTGATAAGATTTGCATTCCATTCGGTTTTTTCCAAAGTTGTTGAAGCAACAAATTTAGGCATGCTGTTCATCTTATCAGCAAAACCCTCTTCATCAGTCATAGAAGGCCAGGCAGCTGCAAAACCTTGATAGGTTACTCGCCCTAGTAGAAGCGCTTCACTTTCAAACAGTAAATCGGATTGAAATTTTGCTACTTCTTCATTGAAGTATGGAGCAGTCCAAGCTGGTTTCTCCATGACACCATCTAGTGAGAGGTACATCGATACAATTATTTTTCCCATTTTGTTCTCCTTTAGTTTTAAATTGAGATTTTTACATATTGGTAACACAATTATTAATTCTTCAACTAGAGAAATTCTCCCTTTTTAATAGTTTCGACAAAATGTATTTATGTATGTTTCGGAATAATCCAATATATATTAATACCTTCGAAGTATTGTATAACAGATAATTTTTATGCATTATTGATTAGCATTACTTATTGTACTAACGAGTCAGGATAGTGTGGTGACCGACCTACTAAAAAGTTGCTTATCCTCAATTATTAGAAGGGAAGTGCTATCATTTCGCGAATTGATTAGACATAGACGAGTGCTATAATTTTCTATATCTACATAAAGAGGTGACTACGCATGAATCAAAGACCGTCAGAAGAAGAATACGCTGGGAGCTCCGGCGAATATATCCGTTTGGTGCCGGACGGTAACATCATCGACATTCTGCTTGCCCAGGAAAAGCAAATGATCGAGCTCCTGGCATCGTTGACCGAAAGCCAGGCCGCATATCGGTATGCGGAAGGAAAATGGACACTGAAAGAAGTTGTGGGCCACATTACAGACGCGGAACGCGTCATGACCTACCGCCTGCTCCGGTTCGCAAGAGGGGACCAGACGCCTTTGACCGGTTTCGATCAGGAATTATTCATACCTCCTTTCGGAAGCTGGACAACCGCGCAATTGGCCGAAGACTACCGGGCCGTACGACAATCAACGATTACATTGCTGCGCGGGCTACCAGCGGAGGCGTGGACCCGTAAGGGCACAGCCAACAACCTAAGCATTACGGCGCGCGCCCTCGCGTACGGCATTGCAGGACACGAAATTCATCACATGGGGGTCATCCGAAACCGGTACTTGAGTTAATTGTCGGCTGAGGCCTTTGGAATGGAACTAACATCTCGCATACAACCTTAGATACCGTTCTTATTGGGGGTCCGCCCCACAACCATCAACTTAAGGATTTAAACTATTTTTGAAATTAAAAACACGTTACCATTCTCTTATGTTAATGAGAAAGGGTGACGTGCTTTTTATGAATATGCACCAAAAACAAGAGTTATCTTTATTTGCCGAAGAGTTATATCGATTTTTCTCATATTGGGGTATTTGTTTTTCTTAGATTGAGGATGATGGGGCACTACTCTATAATGGTCAAATTAAAATTTAAAACAGTTATAGAGACTCCATTCCTCCGAAATATTGTAACTATTAAATTGTAAAAAGAACCGTAGTTTTTCATTTTTGAAAAGGCTATGGTCTTTTTTAATTGTAACAAAGTTATGATGCGAGGGAGTTTTTTTGATAAATCAAAAAAACTTGATTAATAAGTTGCATATAGAACTCATCTACGTATATACTATAAACATCAAAAAAAGTTGATGAAGGGAAGTGAACTACAGTGGCGCAAAATTTCCAGCTCTATGAGAAAAAATTCAAAGCATTAGCGGATCAAAAGCGTTTAGAAATCATGTATGAACTTTGCCAGCGGGGGCAGACGTGTGTATGTGATTTAACAGAGATTTTTGAAATGACACAATCTAAGTTGTCCTATCATTTAAAGATTTTATTAGATGCAGGTTTAATTGTAAAAGAAACAAAAGGTACGTGGAGTTATTATGATTTAAATGATGCGGAAGTAAATAATTTATTATCAGAAGAATTGTGCTGTATTTTTAGAAAAACAGGAAAAGGTAGCTGTTGTTAAAATTTTGCGCTATTAATCAAAAAAACTTGATCAATGACATATAAAGAGGAGGAATAAGGTATGAGATATGTTCACGTTGGTATAAATGTTACGAATTTAGAGAAGTCTATTGAGTTTTACGAAAAGGTATTTGGTGTATCGCCAGTTAAGGTGAAAACGGATTATGCAAAATTTTTATTAGAGACGCCAGGGCTTAATTTTACGCTGAACGTACGAGATGAAGTGAAGGGAAATCAGGTAAATCATTTCGGTTTCCAAGTGGATACAGCTGAAGAAATCACATTACATAAAGAACGATTAGAAAAAGAAGGTTTCTTCGCTCGTGATGAGATGGATACGACTTGTTGCTATGCGGTTCAAGATAAGTTTTGGGTAACGGATCCTGATGGGAATGAGTGGGAATTCTTTTATACGAAAGCACATAGTGATGTTCATCAAATAGAAGAGTCATCTTGTTGCACGACTTCAAATGAGGTAGCTAAAAATTCTTGTTGTTAATAGGAGATGGAAAATAAAATGAAACGTTTATCTTTTCTAGACCGATATTTAACACTATGGATTTTTCTAGCGATGGTTGTTGGGATTGGTTTAGGATTTGTATTCCCTAGTGTAGTAGACGGACTGAATACATTACAGGTTGGAACGACGTCTATTCCGCTTGCTGTTGGTTTAATTGTCATGATGTATCCACCATTAGCAAAAGTTCGCTATGAGGAAATGGGCCGAGTATTTAAAGATGTAAAAGTGTTAGTTTTATCTTTAGTACAAAACTGGATTATTGGTCCGGTACTTATGTTTGTGTTAGCAATTATTTTTCTTCCTGATAAACCAGAATACATGGTTGGTCTCATTATGATTGGGTTAGCACGTTGCATTGCAATGGTCATTGTTTGGAATGATCTAGCTGATGGTGATAAAGAATATGCGGCAGGTTTAGTGGCTTTTAATTCGGTATTTCAAATGTTATTCTTCTCGGTTTATGCATACGTGTTTGTAACAGTCATTCCAGAATGGTTAGGGATTGAAGGTGCTATTGTTAATATTACAATGGTAGAAGTAGCGAAATCAGTATGTATCTATTTAGGAATTCCTTTTATAGCAGGTATGTTGACACGCTTTGTACTAGTTAAGTTAAAAGGAAGACAGTGGTATGAAAAGGTATTTATACCTAAGATTAGTCCACTTACACTACTCGCATTACTATTTACAATCATCGTTATGTTCTCCTTAAAAGGGGAAATGATTGTTAGCGTACCATTAGATGTTGTAAGAATAGCGATTCCGTTATTAATCTATTTTATTGTAATGTTTTTCGTTTCTTTCTTTATGGGGAGAAAAATTGGTGCAAACTATCCGGTGACTACAACGTTAGCGTTTACAGCAGGTAGTAATAATTTTGAGTTAGCGATTGCTGTAGCAGTGGGTGTGTTTGGTATTCATTCGGGCGCAGCATTCGCAGCTGTCATTGGACCGTTAGTTGAAGTACCTGTCATGATTGCACTTGTAAATGTTGCTTTTTGGTTTAAACGTAAATATTTTAATGATCAATCAACTTAAAAACAAAGGTGGAACACAACATGGAAAACAAAAAGATAATCTACTTTTTATGTACAGGAAATTCATGCCGAAGCCAAATGGCAGAAGCATGGGGGAAACAATATTTAGGGGATAAGTGGAATGTGTATTCTGCGGGAATCGAAGCACATGGAGTGAATCCAAATGCTATTAAAGCAATGAACGAAGTAAATATTGACATAATAAATCAAACATCAGATATAATTGATGCAAACATTTTAAATCGTGCTGATTTAGTCGTTACGCTTTGTAGTCACGCAGATTCTGTCTGCTCTTCAACACCTCCGCACGTGAATCGTGTTCACTGGGGATTTGATGATCCAGCAGGAAAAGAGTGGGCTGAGTTTCAGCGAGTTCGTGATGAAATTGGTGAACGTATAAAGCGCTTTTCTGAAACAGGGGAGTAAATAAAGGAAAGAGTCAATCTTCTATTTTATAGGGGATTGGCTCTTTCCTTTATTGATTTAAAACAACTATTAAAATAAATAGAGAATATTCTGTCATGGTGGTAAAGTTAAAATAGAGCAGTTTCAGGGGGGCGGAACATATGATTTCTGAATTGAACAAGGATGATTTTTATAAATGTAATGGTTTAGTAAATGCAAAAGGTCAATTAGAAGTAAAGGCTGTAATTGCAGGAGTGAATCCGGGGCGTATATTTGTAGATCACATTTCTTCTCCTAATGCAGGACTTATTTGGTTAGGGAATAATGATGGCTTCTTTTTTATTGGCAATGCTGAAAATGAAACATTTAATAATGAAATGAATAGCTTTATTGATAATGTAATAATACCTGAGGCTAGAAAGGTTGGACTAACTTGCTTTGAAGGAATCGGAAATCATTCAAAATTGAAAGAATATTTCAGCACCGTAACTTAAAGAGTTGGAATCAAAGAGTGTATACGCTAAAGGAAGAAGATTATGTGGGGAATCATGAGCCTAAAATTGAACATGGGTATATAGTGTTGAAAATGAGTAAAACTCTTTATGAGAATCAAAGAGATTCATTGAAAAATATTGAGTTTTTACAATCGAAAATTTTAGAGTTTTGGTCCTCAACGGATGAATTTTTTAACGAGGGAATAGGTTATTGTATAGTTTTTGACAACATGATTGTAAGTGTTTGTTTTTCGGGGTTCGTCTTTGACAATATACACTGTATAGATATTGAAACAATAGAAGGTCACCAAGGGAGAAAATTAGCTCAAACGGTGGCTCATAGTTTCGTAACAGAGTGTTTGGAGAATAATATCATTCCATATTGGGACTGCATGGAATTAAATAAGCCTTCTGTGGCCGTTGTAGAAAATGTAGGTTTTACCAATGTGTTTAATTACGTAGGATATTATTTTCCTTTTGAGTAAATGAAATGTATTTTACAAACCTATCATCGAGGATTTTTACATGTAAGGAGAATCGGATGAAACACATAATAAGAAATGTAGTAATGAATTATTTTAAAGAAATTCATACATTAGTAGTGGAAGAAGAATTACATAAGAATAGTTGGCATACAGATTTACACTATAAAATCATCGTAAATGGAAAGCGATATTCCGCAAGATTTATAAACAGCAAGCGAACAATCAATCCAGCTTTTGGGCCGTTATCAAATGAACAATTGAATGAGCAAGTGCGGTTTACGTATTATTTACGAGAGCATGGAATTCCATTTATGCAGGTTAAGGAGAATAAGGCAGGGGATTCCTTTACATGTGTCACTTGGAATGAGGAACAGTACCGGTTTGTATTGTCTACTTGGATAGAAGGGGAACATGTTACTCATTGTACAGAAACGATGGCAGAAGTCTTTGGAAAGGAAGCAAGAAAGATACATGATATTTCTAGTACGTTTCAAAGCTCGACTTTTCAAAAGAAATCTCATTTAGATGGATATGGTGAGTTTATCAAGTTATTAGAAAATAAGGGGTGTACAAGTAAGGGATTGAGAGGTTATATAGATTTCGCTAAGTACCATATAGAATGCGCGCATAAGAGTAATTTAGAGTTTATTGTACAAACTGATTTAAATCCTTTAAATGTCTTATGGGATTCAAATCAGTCTGTAAAAGGAATTGTAGATGTTGAATCGATTGGCTATGTTGATCGTATTGAAGGACTAGCCTTTTTACTAAAGTGGTATTCTCGCACAGAAGGAATACAATCACATGAAGTAAGTCCGAGTGTTGCTAGAGCATTTTTAGAAGGGTATGGAGCTCATAATATTGTAACATCAAATGATTACAAAAGACTTTCTTCGTTACTATGGTTATCCGGTAGTTTAAATTGGAATTTTGTGAAGAAAACACTAAGTGTAATAAGTGATAAGAGGAAATTAGAAGAACATTTGGAAGTTTATAGAGTAAGAGGAGAAAGGCTATCTTCATTGTTAATTTGTACATAACATGCATTCTCCTAATTTGCGATTCACATAAGAATCGATATGAGGTGTTCTAAAAATGAAAATACAAATTGTATTGTTTGATGGATTTGGAGAGCTCGTCTCCTTTGCACCTTTTGAAGTACTGAAAAGAGCGATAGAAGAAGGGGCTCCGTTTACAGTTGAATTCGTTTCAAGTGAGCCAAAACAAGAAGTTACTACTTCGTTTGGAGTGACGGTGAAACTACATGATTTTTTACGCATGGATAATCGTCCAGATTTGTTAATTGTACCTGGTGGTGGCTGGAATCATAAAGCTGAACATGGGGTACGAAAGCAAGCAGAGCTTGGTATTTTAACCAAAATGATTAGAGAGATGAACAATGAAGGAACGATTGTTGCTGGAGTTTGTACAGGAGGTATGCTACTAGCTGCATCCGGTATATTGAACGGTCAAAAGGCAACAATGCATCATTTGGCGCAGGGTGAAACGAGTGAATATGGAGCAGAACTTCTTCCTTATAGAATTGTAGATCAAGGGAATGTTATTACTGCAAGAGGAGTTACTTCAGGACTTGATTTAGCTCTTTGGATTACGGAAAAGTTCGCAAGTCCTAAAATTGCAGCTGCTGTTGAATATAGAATGGAATACGAGCGGCGAGGAGTTGTTTGGAAATAATTTGATTTTAACCATGTTTTTATACTCTATAGCGTATTAGATATTGTAAAAGAGAAAGAGCCAACTTATACGAGCAGGCTCTTTTTTTTTGTATTCATTCTCTATGTTTAATAATTGGGCTGAATATAACCTAACTTTATTCCCTTTGTGACAGCTTCTAAAATAAGGGAACTTCAACATAATGGACATAAGCCGTGCTTATACATGTAAAGTAAGAGGCCATGAAAATGAATAAAGACTGCTAATTTTTGTGCACTTTAATTATGTAGAAATAGGGGAGATGACATGAAAGACAATACGCCTAAGAAAATTTTATTTATTCAATCGGGAATTCCTTTTTATTATCCAATGATCGAAGCCGCAATTTTGAATAGTTTACAAAAGGTAAATAGCAATACCATTATGGTGAATCCGGAAAAAGCTATAAAAACCGCATTGAAAGTGAAACCTGATTTTATTTTGGTACTAAGTGGTTTAAGCGAAGAATTTAGTAGTATCATGCCAGTCCTAAAGAATGCGGGATTTACTACTGGACTTTGGCTGACAGATGATCCTTATTATACGGATGTAACACAACATCTTGTGCCGTATTATGATTACATATTTACGCAAGATTTAAATTGTATCAAATTTTATAGAGGGTTAGGATGTAAGAATGTGTTTCATCTTCCGTTAGCAGCAAATCAAGATGTGTTTAAACCTTCTCAGAAAGAAGATACATATAAGTATGATCTTAGTTTTATAGGTACAGCATTTGAAAATAGACTTACCTTTGTTGATTCTATTTCAGAGTATGTAGCAGAAAAAAACATAAAAATTGTAGGATTTGGTTGGGAGAATTTAAAGAATTATGAAAGGTTAAAGGAGAAAATACAACTCCTGCCACTTGCGAAGTATGAGGATGCATTGCAATTTTACGTATCGACTAAAATCAATATAAATTTACATCGCTCACCAAGTGATCAGGAATTGAATTGTAATGCTGCAAATATCCAAGCATATTCAGTAAATAATAGGACGTTTGAAATTAATGCTGTAGGTTCTTTTCAATTAACTGATATACGCCCAGATGTAGGAAAGCATTACATACCGGGTGTTGAAATAGAAACTTTTAATAGTGCATCGGAGTTTATAGAAAAAGCGGAGTATTATTTGGAACATGTACAAGAAAGAAAACAAATAGCAAAAAATGGACTGGATAGAACTCTGAAACATCACACATATGATAAACGTATAGTACAATTATTAAACTATATTCATTTCATAGGTGTGAAGATGTAGTCTAACCATTAACTGAAATGATAAGCGGTTAGTACTTTCTAACTTTCGTAGTCTATAAAGACCATTTATGAAAAAGGGATTTGAGTAATTTTGTAGAATTTATTTATTCTGAAAAAACAATTTTTCATTCAAACTAATTTACATATAATAATTAGAGGAGATTAAAAATGAATCACTTTTTTGTAGAATTTGGTGAATATGAAGCAAGTGTTTGTGAATGGGGAGATAAAAGTAATCCTCAAATCATTTGTTTTCATGGTTTAGGAAGTACAAAATTAAGTTTTATAGAAGTAGCGGAACTTTTAAAAGATAGCTATCATATTGTATCGTTTGATCTACCTGGACATGGGAAAACCCAAAATTTTGAGAAGGATGAAGATTACGGTGCATCCCATTTAACAAATTGGGTAGTAGCATTACTTGAGCATATAGGAAAAGAAACCTTTCATATAGTAGCACATTCATGGGGAGCAAGTGTTGCGCTTCACTATGCAGCAGAATGTCCAGAAAAAGTGAATAAAATAGTATTGTTAGATGGTGGTTATCATCATGGCAAAATGAATGCGGATTATTTTGCGAATCTATATAAAGATGCGAAAGAAGGAGAGTGTCCACCGCGATCATTAGAAGAAGAAATTACCCATTACGAAAACGATTTTGATGAATATATTTTTGATAGTAAAGAAACATTCATCCAATCAGAAAAACTGGCTTACAGCAGATGGTCACCATTACTAGAACGTGCGGTTTATGATTTAATGAGAGAAGAAGATAGTAAAGTGAAATGGCATGCTACTGGCGATACCGCTAGAGGTGTAATTAAGTTTCAATATACGGTGTATAAAACATTGAAACCGCATAAAATTAAAAGCGATATTTTATTGTTGTATTGTGATCTTCCCGATAATTATTTAGAAATAAGAGAATTGCAGATAGTAGAATTTAAGAAGCGTATTAATATTACGACTAAGCTTTACAAAGATACAGGGCATTTAATGCATTGGGATAGACCGGAAGAGATTGCTGAGGATGTTTTACATTGGTTCAAATAAAGAAGGTCCGTTGTTCGCATTTGAGCAACGGATTTTCTTTTGAAAAACTGAATTCAAGAGTGATAGAGGGATAAGCAAGAGCATTACAGTTCTATTACCAATTCATTTTTTGATATAATAGATGCGTGGCAGGACATAGATAGAAAGATACTGCTAGTAATTTATACTTAAATGTAGGGTAACTAACTGTTACGATTTATTTAACCAATTATAACGAAAGTTAATTAAATATATCAGTAAGCCCTGCTAGTCAAGTGATTGGCTAGTAGTGAGGGTTAACTGCGGGCAATCCCTAAAGCTGATTGAACTACAACGTGGCTAGAAATAGCGAGCGTGAATGTCGCGAAAGCAGAAAAAATCAATCAGATGGTGCAAGGTTAAATCCTAAACACTAGAACAATGGGTCTTCCGCCTCGAATCATCTAAGTCAAAATGGATAAGATGAACGTTCAACGACTATCTCGTATAACTGGCGAGAGTACATCACAAGCCTATGGTGATGGAAAAATCCTCTATCTCTAAGTAGATAAACATATAGTCTGCGCTCATGTGAAAACATGAGAAGTTCATAAGAGAACTGGCTAAGGAATTGCGCCCTTAGTTGAACGAGATACATTTAATTAAATCTATCAAACCGCATTGAATTTATCGAACGTATGTTCTATTGTGAATTTAATGAGGTAAGAATGATAATGAAATTTTTACGAGTTAGTCAAGTATCAGAATTAACAGGTTTGCATCCGAGTAGTCTCAGGAGAATGCTGGTGGAACACGCTACGATTCAGAAGAACAAATCTTTCATTAAAGGAGTTACATTCTGATGATATTGGCGAAGAAAGTTAGACTGATTCCAACGCCTGAACAAGAAAAGTTGCTTAGAAACCATGCTGGCGCTGCAAGATTTGCTTATAACTATTGTAAAAGAATGAGTGATAGATACTATAAGCTATTTGGAAAATCTGTTTCACAGTTAGCTTTACAGAAACGATTTACAAAGATCAAGAAGCGAAAGAGATATGAGTGGTTAAAAGACATTAATGCACAAGTTCCCAAACAGGCTTCAAAAGATTTTGATACGGCGAGAAAACATTCGTTCAAAAAGTACAAAAATGGGTATCACACTTCTTATAAATCCAAAAAAGATGTAATCCAAGGATTTTATGCCAATTATGAAAGACTGGTTATAGGAAAGAAAGTCGTTCATATTCAGTCTATTGGAGAAGTGAAAACAAGCCAACAACTACCAAGGAATAAAAAACCATCCAATCCAAGAGTTACCTTTGATGGTCGTCACTGGTGGATTAGTGTAGGGTTCCAAGAAGACTTTGAATTACAAGAACTAACGAATGAGTCGATTGGTGTGGATGTTGGTTTAAAAGAACTTTTTTTAGCTTCTAATGGTATGAAAGAACGAAATATAAACAAAGATGCTAAGGTTAAAAAACTTTTGAGAAGGAAAAAGTCAGCGCAAAGAGATATGTCTAGGAGATTTAAAAAAGGTGTAAAAATTCAATCTGCCGGATATGAAAAAGCGAAAGCGGAGCACCTGCGGTTATCTAGGAAAATTACGAATATCCGAAATAACCATGTCCATCAAGCAACAGCTAAATTGGTGAAAACCAAACCAATGAGGATTGTTGTGGAAGACTTATCTATCTCAAACCTGTTAAAAAACAAAAAACTATCGAAAGCATTTTCCTTTCAAAAATTACACTTCTTCTTTCAATGTTTATCATACAAGTGCGAGAAGTATGGCATTGCGTATGTAAAAGCTGATAAATGGTTCGCCTCAAGCAAGATTTGTTCATGTTGCGGAGTTCAATACGACCATTTAGTTCAACCAGAAGGACAGTGGAGTTTAAAAATACGTGAGTGGCGTTGTGTTCAATGCAATAGCCATCACAATAGGGATTTAAATGCTGCGATAAATTTATCAAGATGGGTAAAATAAATGCTTGATAATAGGAGGTAACGATACTGCCTCGTGTGGAGTGTTATACCCCTCGTCCCTTCGGGGTTGCGAGAACACTTTGAAGCACTAACTTGTGTAAATTTGATTGAATTGTATAGATTTAGTTAAGTTTATCGTATCGGAGATTGAACAGAGTTATGGGGAATGAAAAAGAAATTAGTTCCGCTAAATTAATATGGAAGATGACGCGCCCGCATACGTTAACGGCGACGTTTTCTCCTGTAATTTTAGGGACAGTGGCATCACTTTATGTTGCCAAAATTGATTGGCTTTTATTTATTGCGATGATGGCTGCATGTTTAGCATTGCAAATAGCCACGAATTTATTTAATGAGTACTATGATTTCAAACGTGGATTAGATACAGCTGATTCTGTTGGAATTGGTGGCGGAATTGTCCGTCATGGATTGAAACCAAAAAATGTTTTAACAGTCGCACTTTTATTGTACGTAGTAGCAGCACTTATTGGCATTTATATTTGTATGAATAGTAGCTGGTGGTTAGTCGTCATTGGTTTAATTGGGATGGCAGTTGGTTATTTATATACAGGTGGTCCATTACCAATTGCGTACACTCCGTTTGGAGAATTAGTTTCTGGATTGTTGATGGGGACATGCTTTGTACTCATCGCTTTCTTTATTCAAACGAATACGATAACGACTGAAAGTGTATTAATTTCCATTCCAATTGGAATTTTAGTCGGTGCAATCAACATGTCGAATAACATCCGAGATATCGAAGAAGATATTAAAGGTGGAAGAAAGACATTAGTCATCCTCCTTGGGAGAGAAAAAGCAATAGTAACACTAGCGGTAGCCTTTTTCATTGCTTATTTATGGATCGCGGTAATTGTATTGATGGGTTATATAAGCCCTTGGGCATTAGTGATGTTCCTAGGTTTGAGAAAGCCAATCTCCGCCATTCAAAGTTTCCAAAAAGGAGCAAAGGATCCAGGGTATATGCGCATCGCCATGAAATCAACAGCGATGACAAATACGATTTTTGGCTTTTTATTATCAGCAGGATTATTAATAAGTTACTGGTTTTAAATAAAAATATTGTTAAGTAACTTAACCCCAATTTCTCAATTTTAATATGGAGAGATTGGGGTTGTTATTTTGACTATGTTTAACGTTAAGAGTCGAAATGCAAATACCAATAAATTGCAACTTCATCACTTGTCATATTTAAGCCTTTATAAACAAGAAAATCAAACCCACCAATTACAAATCCACATTTTTCATAGAACTTACATGCTGCGACATTATTATTTTGCGTTTCAAGCATGATACCTGGCATGTTGCCTTCTTTTGCCCACTGTTTTGCTTGAACAACTAATCTTTTACCAACCCCGAGTGTACGATATTTTTTATCCACCGTTATATCTTCTATGTAAGCATAGTGATTCCAATTCTTTTTCAATACTATGAATCCAATGATTTGGTTATGTAACAGTGCTATGTAAATTATTTGATTTGGCTTATTTATATATTCATTGTACGCCAGTTCTTCATTATCATTTTGTAAATAACTTTTTTCATAACTCGGAACGTCTTCTACTGTATATTCTATGCGTCTATTTACTTTTGAAAGAGAAAGCATTAACCGAGCATTCATTATAAAACTGTCATCAATCTCCGGGAAATTATCTAAATCATTTGTTTCTAACTCCCTAATTAAAAGGCTCATCGTGATACCTCCAAATCATATTATTTCTTCTGGTTCTTTATGTAATCCAAATTCATTCCAATTACAAAATTATAATAGAATTTCAATAGTAAGGTTATCTCTGTATTTTATCTTAATACCGATATTCTCGTATCTTAATATGAAAATGATGTTTAGAAAGATTAGTGTTTTTTATTTTGGGTGTATATTCAGTGTTCAAATTTAACTGTATTAGAGAAACAAATATTTTGCAGAAGAGTGAATGTAATAGGCTATTCTTTAACTGGTTTCGACATTATCTGCATTTTATCTTTATCCGTCTCTATTAATCTATTTATTGTAAATACCGGCTGAAACTAACGATTCAGCCTTATAAATAATTAATAGGGAAAGGATCAAAACATCATGAAAGAATCGCAAAGTAAGAAAAAAACAAGTGTAGTAACAAAGGCAATAATATCTCTAGGAGTTGTTTTAGCAGCGACCTTCTTCACGTTCTTTTTAATTGGAAAATGGAATGCTATCCCAGCGAAGGGAGTAGCGAATGAAAGTATGAATCAAGTTAATACGCAGCAACAAGAAAAGAAAAAGGAAACATCAACAACAAAACAGAAAAGACCTGATGGAAAACCGTTAGGAAAGGTTGTTTATTTAACATTCGATGACGGTCCTAGTGAATTAACGGGGAAATTTTTAGATGTACTAAAAGAGCAAAATGTTGCTTCGACATTTTTTATGCAAGGTAGTAATTTACAAAATACAGGTTTTCAGGAAAACGTAAAAAGAGCGGTAAAAGAAGGACATTATATTGGTGCTCATAGTATGACACATAATAGTGATAAGCTATATAAAAAAGGACAATTTGTACCGGAGATGAAAGAAACGTTAGCTCTAATTCATAATATCACAGGCACAACTCCTAAACTGGTTCGTCCACCATATGGATCTGCACCAGGATTAAAGAGTGATGAAATTCGTAATCAAATTGTAGAAGCAGGAATGAAAGTTTGGGATTGGACTATAGACTCAAATGATTGGAAATTAAAAGATAATTCAACTCAAATTATTGAAAATGTAAAGAAACAAACAACAGAAGAGGTAGAAGTTGTTTTAATGCATGAAAAGGTGCAAACATTACAAGCTCTCCCTGAAATTATTAAATTTTATAAAGAGCAAGGGTATGAATTTGGGGTATATAATGATGAGGATCATTTTTGTCTAAACTTCCAGAAAGATCAACGTCTATAGTATAAATATAGTTATTTTAAAAAGATGTTTTTATTACTAAAACAATAACTAATACAAAGAATAACTAATACAAAGTCGATTTCCATGAAGTGTCCCCCAATTGTTAAGCACATTCTAACAATCGGGGCATTTTTTATATTCAAATTCTCTTAGCGTACGAAATTCGCGTTTTTCTCCGTAGCGAAACAGGGCTCATATGCTCTAACCTCATTCTATTAGTAAATAGCCTGCAATCATTATCCTCTGTACATGAAATAAATTTGATTTGTAATATAATCTGAACTAAAATGAAGTCCATTTTTTATCCACCACATGATGATTCCTACCAATGAGGCAGTTTTAATCTCAATAGCGACATAATCTGCTGGTAGCTCTGTCTCACTATTATTCCTTCTCGTTTCTACTAATCGCTTTATTAATAGAAATAATTGTTCTTCAAAATGATTCATATTAAATAAAATGGATAAATAATTTCGATGAGTATATAAATAATCAAGCAATTGTGTTAGCTGTTGTTTTTCGGATAAATCACTTACGTGTATTAAAGCAGTAATTTTATTAGAAAGTTCATTTAAAATTTCATCAGTGAGCTGCATGAGTAAATCCTGAATATCTTGATAGTGTAAGTAAAATGTTGTCCGATTTAACCCAGCTTTGTTTGCTATTTTCTGGACTGTTAAATTTGAAATAGTAGATTCCTCTTGTAAAAGGGAATAGACGGCATTTTTAAACATTTCTCTTGAACGAAGTGTACGAGGATCCTCTTTTTTAGATGTAGACATTTTTAAACTCCTTTATAGATTTTTCTTTGACTTTCTCGACAAAGCATATTTTCAATGTCGATTAATGAACATTTTCAACAAAATTGTTCATGGTCAGGAATATGTATCTTTGTTACTATGAATTTTATCGACACTGTGTCGATAATGCAACTATGGAAAAAGGGAGTTTACAAATGGAGAAGGGAATAACAGAAAGAAATAAGAAAGTTTTATTAATTGTACTAATTGCTGGATGTTTTTTATCGACATTAAACCAGACGTTACTTAATGTGGCAATGAGTAACTTAATGGAGGTATTTGATGTTACAGCTGCAACTGTACAATGGTTATCAACAGGTTTTATGCTCGTAAACGGTGTGTTAGTGCCAATTACGGCATTTTTAATGAAACGTTTTACAACAAGGCAATTATTTACTAGCTCAATGCTTTTTTTATTCATCGGAACATTACTATGTGCCGGTGCCATCAATTTTGGCATGTTATTAACAGGAAGAATGATTCAAGCAATTGGGGCGGGAATTATTATGCCGCTCATGATGACAGTTATTTTATATTTATACCCTAGTGAAAAGCGCGGGAGTGTTATGGGAACTATCGGCTTTGCCATGATTTTTGCGCCAGCAATCGCTCCAACGTTATCTGGTTTTATCATTGAATATGTATCATGGAGATGGTTATTTATTGGATTAGCTCCATTTGTATTCATCGTCATTATTCTTGCACTGAAATATTTAATGAACGTTGCAGATACGACAAAAGCAAGGTTGGATATTGTAAGCGTCATTTTATCAACGATTGGCTTTGGTTGTGTTTTATTTGGATTCAGTAGTGCAGGAAGTAAGGGATGGGGTCATCCAATTGTTATTACAACAATTATTACCGGGATAATTGTTACAGCGTTATTTTGCTTACGTCAAATAAAGTCTAACGATCCATTATTAAATTTATCCGTATTTAAGTATAAAATTTTTACTCTTACATCAGTGATAAACGTACTCGTCACGATGATTATGTATGCTGATTTAATTCTTTTACCGATTTACTTACAAAATGGAAGAGGCTTTACCGCATTTGAAACAGGTTTGCTTCTATTACCTGGAGCTGTTATTAATGCATTCTTATCACCTATTACAGGTAAAATGTATGATAAATACGGAGCAAAACCACTCTTTATTACAGGGTTAGTATTTATTATTATTTCGATGTGGGGTGTAATTGATTTAACTGAATCTACAACGTATATGTATGTAATGGTGCGCACTATTATTTTGCGAATTGGGTTAAGTTTCATTTCAATGCCTTTAAATACAGCAGGACTAAATGCTTTACCTAGAGAATTAGGTTCACATGGTTCAGCGGTAAATAATACGATTCGTCAATTAGCAGGTGCTATTGGAACAGCAGTTGTTATTACTATATATACGACTCAAGCAACTTCACACGCTTCAGAGTTATCTTTAGAAAATGGAAGCATTGCCGCTATTCAACTAGCGAAATTATCTTCTATTTTCGGCTCAGGTGATGCCTATCTATTTATGTTATTCTTATCTTTTGTAGCATTAATCTTTGCATGTTTCATGCCTAAAAAGGTGGCGACTCAAAAACTTGAAAAAGAAGCAAGTAATTAGAATGGTTTATAGGGTTGTTTAGAAAGTGTATGATGAAAGAAAAGTAAGTGATCTAATATTGAGGTACTTGTTTTTCTTTTTATCGAAATAATATAAAAAGGACTCTTAATTTTATAAGAGTTCTTTTTTGCTACCCCAATAAATTCTTCTCAATAATTGAAAATAAAATCAATCCAGATTATTATATTGTTATTGTAAATTTATTTTATTGAAGGAGGATACATAGATGAAAAGCTCAAAAGGCTCTATTGAATCAGAGATAAGCAAAGCAATTACGCACTGGGAGAAGGACTACTTAGGACGCGGGTCTATATCCGTTAAGACAGATATATTACGAGATATGATTATCGTAAATTTACAAGGTATTTTAACACCGGCTGAATATACTGTTTGCGAAACAAAAGACGGTATGCTAACGATAAAGAAAAATCGTTCGGAGCTAGTTGAATCTGGAATTGACGATTTGAAAGGGATTATACTCGAATTGACTGGAGAAAAAGTGAAAAGTTTCCATACGGATATAAGTTCGCGTACAGGTGAACGAGTAATGATTTTTAAATTGTTTCATAATCTTGAGGAAAAGTTTTAAAAATTAAAACCACCGTAGAGTTAGAGGGAGATAATTAAGAAACCTAAAAATTTCGCACTTTATTTACATTTATTAACATGATAATAATTAAAAATTTGAAGTTATTTACGTATAATAAATCTTAAAAACAGATAAAAAATTGACAAACTGCTTAATATGGTTTATCTTATAATTGTTTTAAAAATTAATAGATGCTTATTTTAACTGTTTGCTATAATTAAGGCTTTAGCATTTTTTTAATATGTAATATTGACTAAATGAAAAAGTTTCTTAATGAAAAGATGGCGCATAACATAAATTGATATATTGGTTGTATAATCTAGGAGATCAGAAATATACTTTTCTTTTTAATAGGAGTAATACATACATTCTTTTATAAAATGGGAGCTCTTCAAAAAACTTTATTGAAGTTAGTTGAAGGGAAACCGACAATCTCCATAATTCAATGATGATATAAAATCATTGAATTATGGAAGTTGTCGGTTTTTTTTATGGAAAAAACGATGTACTAAAAAGAGTGAATGAAAATTGAAATTAAAAAAACTATCGTAATGAAAAGGAATTTTTATAGGTTATTTTCGTTTAGAAGGGAGTATTGTACATGTTAATTTCGCTAAGTTCATCAACATTGTTAATATTATTTTTTATCGCGCTTAGTGCTTCTTGTCTAAGTGGATTATTGTTTTTACATGCAAGGATGCCTTTACGTTTTGTTCATATCCATATTGGTATCGCTGCATTGCCTTCATTGGTTTCTTTACTCGCACTTGTTAATCACAATGGAGATAGGGTTGTAGGGCCTTGGCATTTAGATACTTTAGCTTGGTTCATGGCTTTCTTTGTTCTTACAATTGGTTTAATCATTCAACGTTTTTCTATACGTTACTTACTGGGGGATCGCTCATATCGAAAATACTTTGCACTTTTTACATTTACTACAGGTGTATCTTCGGTTGCATGGTTAAGTAATGATCTTCGTTTCATGATTATTTGTTGGGGAGCAACTCTTATAGGATTGGTTTTACTCATAGGTCTAAATAAAGGATGGAAAGTAGTTAGTGAAGCAACAAAAATCTCTGGCTATTTATTTACAATAAGCTGGATCGCCTTGCTAGCAGCTATCATTTGGCTTTTTCAAATCACTGGACAGTGGCAGTTAACATCAGTTGTAACGAATGAAAATGTAGCTCAATTTGGAAAATTGGAGAAAACAGGAATTAACTTATTCATTATAGTAGCTGTGATGATTCCAGCAGCACAATGGCCTTTCCAAAGATGGTTAATTGAGTCGGCTGTTGCTCCAACTCCTGTTTCTGCTATTATGCATGCGGGGTTAGTAAATGCTGGCGGTATCATGTTAACTAGATTTTCGCCACTGTTTCATGATGATATTGCACAAATCATTTTACTAATTTTCTCTAGTATTTCTGTCTTAATCGGAACAGGAATTAGCCTAGTTCAAGTTGATTATAAACGTCAGCTAGTGGGATCCACTATTGCACAAATGGGGTTTATGCTGATTCAATGCGCATTAGGAGCTTATTTAGCGGCTGTTATTCATTTAATTTTACATGGTTTGTTTAAAGCTACACTGTTTTTACAAGCTGGTTCTTCCGTACAACGTTTTGGGGAAGTGAAGCAGTCTAATGAAAAGATGTCCAATTTATGGATGATAGTCGGGCGTGTTTTCGGATTATTTATAGTGATTGCATTTTGGTTTACGACTTCTGGAGAAGGGTATCAATTCGTTAGTGCGTTCGTCTTAGGGTGGTCATTATACTTTTCATGGAAACAGCTTGTTGTTTTTGGAGAGGGAAGAATGGGAAGAATTGTTGGCCTATTTATTTTAGCTGGATTTTCTCTCATTTACTTTACAGTTCATAATTCTCTTTATAAATGGTTGCATACTGACATGTATCAAAGCGTTCAACCTTCAGCTCCAGCCGTTATCTTTGTTATATGTCTCTTATTATTTGGTAGCGTTATTAGTACTTTCGTTACTCGTAATCAATCCTCTACAATATTTGCTGTAATGTACCTTTGGTTCGTTCGAGTAGGTGAGGCGAGAAGAAAGTCAGTAGAAAGTCATCCAAGTTATCTGAAACATTATGTATCAAAGGGAGGTAATTCGTGATGAGCATACCGTCAATATTAAGGAAAGAGACTTTAAAAAAGAAAGATAAAAATATTAATCTACAAGAAAATAATATAAATGATTTAGTTGTATCTGCTAGCCGAGTGATTGCACCACTTTGGCCGATTGCTACATTTGCAGCTCATCACCCTTGGATGGGGCTTGAAAAGCAATCATTTGAACAAGTTGCAGATTGGTTAAAAGAAATTCGTAATGTGGATATATATCCGAGTGCTTCTATGATTCATTCGGCAAAGGAAAAAGGGGAGATTGAGGAATCATTTTTAAAAAGTGGCTTGTCTCGGTGGCTTGATTCACAATCTTTTCATATTCCGCGAGAGAAAGCGGAGCGTTTTTGCCAAGAAGCTTTAAAGTTAGAAAGATTACCTTCTAGTTTGTTATCATCGCCAGAAGTAAATAAACTGGCAGAAGAAATGAGCTATATAAATACAAGAAGTATGAAAGACTCTTCTATGCAACCTGTAAGTACACTTATAGAGAATCAAAAGGGTGAAAACCTATCTGATATTCTTAATTATCACATCATTAAATGGTGTAAATTATATTTGGATGACTCCGGGGCAAGCTGGACGATGCCAAACCGAGAGAAAGGCTTGTATCGTGCATGGCACCACCTTATTACATTTGATCCAGCGCTCAGTAAAAATGAGCGTAAAGTTTTAAAAGAGTGGCCACAAGATGCCCAGGGAGCTTTAACAAAAGCATTATCTGAACTAGGAATTTCTGAATCTAACAAGCAAGCTTACCTTGAAGGTCACTTGCTTGCTTTGCCTGGATGGGCAGGAATGATACGATGGCGTTCCCAACAATCAATTCAGGAACAGGAACTCGTTATAGAATATTTAGCAGTTCGAATTTCTATGGAGCTAGCCATTGTAAAACCTTATTTACCTATAAAAATTCAAAAGGTTGAGAAAAAAGTTGAGGTTGTCCCACTTATAGCTTCTTGGATCTATTGGGGGGATATTTCAATAGAGGAATGGTTACAAATGTCTGCCACTGAACAAAGTGAATTATTAGCATTTGCCTATCGTTTTGATGAAAATATTCGCAAGAAACTTTGGCTGGAAGCTTGGGAACAGACGCATGCTGAGCAATTAAGGGAGAAGATCGCTTCTAAACAACGTGCAACGAATGATAAAAAACATGTATTAGCTCAATTAGCATTCTGTATTGATGTACGTTCAGAACCGTTTCGTCGCCACCTAGAAAAATTAGGTCCGTTCGAAACGTTTGGAATAGCCGGTTTCTTCGGGTTACCAATTGCGACTAGTGAACTAGGTAGTAATGAAAGTCATCCTTCTTTGCCAGTTATATTAAAACCGAAACATCAAATAAAAGAACTCACGGATGAAAAGGAATTTAAAAATTATAAACAACGCAAGAAGATAGACAGCTCAGTAAGTTATACGTTTAAGACGATGAAACAAAATGTATTGACAAGTATGTTGTTACCTGAGGTAAGTGGCCCTTTACTTGGCTTACAAATGGTGACAAGAAGTTTTGTGCCAAGAAGAGTAGGCAGTTTCATTCGTAACCTTCGTAAAACGATGTTACAAAAACCTGATACAACATTCTCACTTAATCATGTTCATGATACAAAATGTGAGATACCGATCGGTTTTACGAAAGAAGAAAAAGTGAACTATGTGCGTCAAGCTTTAAAAATGGTGGGATTGACAGAAAAATTCGCGCCTTTAGTTGTAATGTGCGGACATAGTAGTCAAAGTACGAACAATCCTTATGCTGCAGCGCTTGAGTGTGGTGCTTGTGGCGGAGCAGCAGGAGGATTCAATGCAAGAGTTTTTGCTACTTTATGTAATCTTCCAGAAGTAAGAGAGGCATTGTCTGCTGAAGGTATTAAAATTCCTGAGGATACCATTTTTGCAGCAGCTGAACATAAAACAACAGTGGACGAATTGGAATGGATTTACGTCCCAAAACTTTCGGAAGCTGCGCAAGAAGCATTTGATCGTATTGAGTCGGTTATGCCAAATGTGAGCCAACATGCAAACAGAGAGCGTTTAACACAATTACCTAATTTTAAAATGAAAATAAAAAATCCGAGTAAAGAGGCACATCGATTTGCAGAAGATTGGAGTGAAATACGTCCAGAATGGGGATTAGCCCGTAATGCATCTTTTATTATCGGACAGCGAGAATTAACGCAGGATTGTGACTTAGAAGGTAGGGCTTTCCTTCATAATTATGATTGGAAACAGGATGAAAGTGGCGATATATTAGCTAGTATCATAGCGGGACCAGGAACAGTAGCGCAGTGGATCAATCTACAATATTACGCTTCAACTGTAGCCCCTCATTATTATGGTAGTGGGAATAAAACAACACAAACTGTAACGTCAGGTCTCGGTGTTATGCAGGGAAATGCAAGTGATTTGTTATCAGGCTTACCTTGGCAATCCGTTATGCAGTCAGATAATGAGACGTATCACTCACCACTTCGTTTACTCATTGTAATTCAAGCGCCTACTAAATATATAGAACGTTTGCTAAAGAATGATTTCACATTTCGAGAAAAAGTTAAAAATGGGTGGGTTAGACTGGCGAGTGTTGATCCAGAAGGACAATGGAAAAATTGGTAACAATCATGTCATGAACAATCAACTATCGTTACTAGTTTAAAAGTTTCATAAATACAATCATGAAGAAGGAGTGCTATATATGAATGCAAAGAATAAAAAGGTTTTATTGTTAACAGACATTGAACACGGGATAGAGCCTATTATCCAACAAGTAACTAACGTTCAACGAGAAAACATGTTGACTATACACAGCTACGATTCTGTAATTGTACATCCTTATGGAGATATAATGAGATCTATTATTATTGCTATTTATGAAGAAAATGTGGAAGAAATTTTTGTTGTCGGAATAGAGGATAAAGAAACTAATGTAGTTAATCTACAAATTCAACGTGATTCCATAAAAAATAACAAGGAACTAGACTATCTCTTTAAAAATTGCATGCCTGAATTTTCAAGTGGTAGTCTTGAGGAATGGCTAAGTGGAAAAGAAAATGTTAGTGAAAATATTGAGAAGAGTATAGATATGATTCGTCATCATCCGTTAGTGCCTTCTAATGTTAAAGTTCATGGTTTCAAGATTGATAGAACAGGTGGAAAAGAAACAGTTGTTGAAGTTTCTGCTAATCAAGTAGTAAAACAAATGCATTCTTATGTGTAAATTATCGATAGATAAGCAACTTTTATTTGGACTTATGTCTTTTACAAAGAGCAAAAGAAATCTTCTATAAATGGGGATCTTTTGCTCTTTTTGTTTGAATTTTTAATGTGTTTTATAGGAGATATCTAATATGTACATAATAAAAATATATAACCTTTTGGATGAAATTTTAAGGACGGATTAGCAGGTGGGAAATAAAAGTTTATGTTGTGATTTATCCCGCTTTAATGGGCAGTAAGACCCCCACCTCAAAATTCAGCGAAAGCAAAGAAGTTAGGCGGGGGATCAACTGCCCATAAAAGTCCGATTGGTTCAACTAATAATCAGTGGGGGATGAAGAAAACCCCCACTGATTAAAGTTTCACTTTATTTTAAGATTATTATTAAAAATAATGGAGATTCTTTAATTATGACAATAAAACAGTTAAAACCTAAAATAATATGGAAAAAAAGAATGTTGCTAACTATTTGTATTGTTTTCGGATTGATTATTGCGGGAGTTGTTTTTTGGAATGTTTCACCTATTCCAAAAGCGTTTCTCATAAAAAAAGCATTTGAAGGTGGAATGTTTGTTCAATCTAACAATTATAAAAATGCTCTAAAAGAGACACGAATTGTTAAAGATATCAATTATAATTCTAAATTTCCTGATGGTACATTAGATATTATTTATCCCAAAAACCTTACGGGAAAAAAATCTGTTATTTTTTGGGTGCACGGGGGTGGGTTTGTAGGTGGAGATAAATCAGACATTACTGGTTATGCAGTAGAATTAGCTGCTCGTGGTTATACAGTAATAAATATAAATTATGCTCTTGCTCCTAAAAGAAAGTATCCTACACCAGTACTACAACTTGGTGAGGCTTACGAATATATAAAAGAAAATGCAAAGAAATATAATGTGAAACTAGATGACCTGTATTTTGCCGGAGATTCTGCTGGAGCGCAAATATCTGGACAATTCGTTACTATTCAAACATCTCCAGATTATGCGAAATTAACTGGAATCGACGCTATTGTTGGTCCTTCTACAATTAAAGGTATACTGCTATTTTGCGGTCCGTATAATATGCCTGCATTAGCTAAAATGGAAACATCCAAAGAAGTACAAGACTTTATGCGTACTACTGGCTGGGCTTACTTTGGGAAAAAGAAGTTTGAAACATTACCTGAAATGGAAATCGCCTCTATTTATCAACACGTTACAAAAGATTATCCACCAACGTTCATTACAGATGGAAATACTGCATCATTTGAAGAGCAAGCTAAAGCATTAGCTTCTACTTTACAAAATAAAGGAGTACCTGTAGATACACTTTTCTTCGATAAAAATATCTCTGGGAAGTTAGCGCATGAATTTCAATTTAAAATGAACACTCCAGCAGGTCAAGAAGCTTTTAACCAAGTTCTTAAATTTCTAAATGAAAATAAATAATATATATACTATTAACTTTTTATAAGCTTAGTTTAATACCAAATATGAGTGGACAAACATATTGTACTAATAATTTAATGATAGCAAGAATAATTTTGATAAGAAGTATATAGTAAGAATGATTTGGAGATACAGATGGGGATATAACTATTTTATTTAGGACGGTGCACTTTAAATGGATTTACAGACAGGGAAATTATATTGGAACACAACTTTTTCTAATACACCTTCTTATCCTCAATTGGAAGAAGATATAAAATGTGACGTACTAATAATAGGAGCAGGGAGTTCCGGTGCTCAATCCGCATACTATTTAAGTGAATCAGATTTAAAGATTGTTGTCGTTGATAAAAGAAAGGTAGGACACGGAAGTAACCTTACAAATACAGCACTTATTCAATATTTAGGTGACAAGATGTTTTTTGAACTTGTAAATACATTTGGAGAAGAGTATGCAGTTAAGCATATGAAATTATGTGAACAAGCTATTAATGATATTGAATATGCTGATCAAAATTCACCTTATTGCTCTGACTTTAAACGACGTGACAGTTTATATTATGCAAGTTATGAAGAGGATATAAAGAAATTAGAGAAAGAACTGTATTATTTACATAAGCATGATTTTAAAGCGACTTGGCTATCAGAGGAACAAATTGGACAGAGATATCCATTTAAAAAACGTGCAGCTATTTATACGTATAACGATGGTGAAATAAATCCGTATAAATTTACACATAGTTTATTAAAACAAGCTTCTAATAAAGGAGTCCACATTTATGAAGATACAGAGATTGTTGGCAAAAAGTTAGAGAAAGAACGTGCTGTTTTTTATACAAAAGGGGGCAATTCTATTACTGCCGATAAAGTAATTGTGGCTGCAGGATATGAAGGTTTGGAATTTAAAAAGGAAAAGAACGCTACACTAATTAGCTCGTATGCAATTGTTACTAATCCTGTAGAAGATTTATCTTCTTGGTATAAACGTACTCTCATTTGGGAAACTGCGAGACCATATATTTATATGAGAACTACTGCAGATAACAGGATTATTATAGGTGGGTTAGATGAAGATACAAACATTGCTCAAGAAAGAGATTCAAAATTAATCCATAAAAAAGAGAAATTAGTGAATGAATTTAATAAGCTCTTTCCAAATATTACGGTTGAACCTGAATTTTATTTAAGCGCTTTTTATGGTGGTACTCATGATGGTTTACCTATAATTGGAATGTATGAAGAGTTTCCAAATTGTCACTTTATCTATGCGTATGGAGATAATGGATTAGTATATAGTATGGCACTTTCTAAAATGGTTCGAGATGTAATTATTAGCGGTTCAAGTCCAGATTTGAATTTATATTTACAAACTAGACCAAAACTAAATGAATAAGCTATATGTACGCAAAATCACAGTAGTATAAAGAAGTGATCGTTTTAACGGTTTTAATTATTTTATATAAGAAGCAATTCTACATTTGTAATCTCTCCAATATATTTTGGGGGGATTTATTTTTTTATTGAAAAATAGTCTAATTAAACTATAATGAGTATATAGTTTAATTAGACTATTTATTCTGTTGGGTGTGAAAAAAGGAGGAAAGAGGTATGGTTGCAAAAGAGACCAACTTACGCTTAGTAATAGCTGGTTTAATGCTAGGCATTTTAATGGCTGCAATGGATAATACAATTGTTGCTACTTCAATTGGTACAATTGTCTCAGATTTGGGTGGATTGGATAAATTCGTCTGGGTTACTTCTGCTTATATGGTTGCAGTTATGGCTGGTATGCCTATTTTTGGGAAATTATCTGATATGTATGGTAGAAAGAGGTTCTATATTTTTGGTTTATTAATCTTCTTAATTGGTTCTGCATTATGTGGTACTGCGCAAAGCATTGTTCAGCTAAGTATTTATCGTGCAATTCAAGGTATAGGTGGGGGTGCACTTATGCCAATCGCCTTTACCATTGTATTTGATATTTTTCCTATTGAAAAAAGAGGAAAAATGACTGGATTATTAGGGGCCGTATTTGGTTCTTCAAGTGTATTAGGACCTTTATTAGGCGCGTATATAACAGAAAATATTAGTTGGCATTGGATTTTTTACGTCAATATTCCAATTGGTTTAATGTCATTAATTTTTATTTTAAAAGCTTATAAAGAAAATAATCCACCTACTAAGCAAAATATTGATTGGTGGGGGGCGATAACGCTCGTAATAGCAGTAATTAGCTTAATGTTCGCTTTAGAATTAGGAGGAAAAAAGTTTAAGTGGGATTCGATACAAATCATTGGGTTATTTACATCGTTTATTGTATTTTTTATTGGCTTCCTATTGGTAGAAAGAAAAGTGAAAGATCCGATCATATCATTTTGGATGTTTAAGCGTAAGGAGTTTGCAATATCTCAAATTATTACATTTTTCTATGGAGCAACATTTGTTATTTTAACAGTATTCATTCCTATTTTTGTTCAGGCTGTATATGGTGGAACAGCAACTAATGCTGGATTAATTTTAACACCAATGATGTTAGGTTCTGTCGTAGGTAGTGCCATTGGCGGAATATTTCAAACGAAAATTAGTTACCGCAACTTAATGTTATTATCTGTAATATCCTTTGGGATAGGTATGTATTTATTAGGAACGATGGATCCGCAAACAAGCCGTGCACTTTTAACGATATACATGATTATAACGGGATTTGGGGTTGGATTTTCGTTTTCTTTACTTCCTACAGTTTCTATTCATAATATGGAACCGAGATTCCGTGGCTCAGCTACTTCAACAAATTCATTCTTTCGTTCACTAGGTATGACAATTGGGGTAACGATTTTTGGCTCCATTCAAAATAGTACCTTTACAGCTAATTTAAAGGATGCTTTTAAGGGAATAGAACACGGTTCCAACATGTTAAATAATTTAGGTGATCCAAGTGCAATATTTCGCTCAGATATAAGGGCCAGTATCCCTACTTTTATTCTTGAAAAAATTATAGCCGCTATGTCATCTTCAATTACTACTGTATTTCTATTAGCTTTAATTCCAATTATCGTTTCATTTATGGCAATATTATTTATGGGGAATGTCAAAGCTGGTACAAAGGATAATAAAGTGAATTCGAATTCATAAATTTTATAAAACAAAAAGATTCTTTGCTTATTTTTAGCTTATACTATTGGTATAGGTTATTAAGGAGTGGAGAATTATGAATACAAAGCTTTTTATGCTGGGTCTTCTTATGGAGAAGAATAGACATCCGTATGAAGTCCAGCAACTTTTAAAAAATAGTGAAATGAAATATTATATAAAAATTACAAAAGGCTCTTTATATTATACATTTGAGCAACTTGAAAAGAAGGGCTTTATAGAAGTTGTTGATATTATTCGTAATGAACAACGCCCTGAACGAACTATTTACGGTATTACTCAAAGTGGTAAACAAGAATTTGAGCATTTATTATTAGAGCAAATGATAAAGAAAGAGGATATGCATCGTCCTATATATGAAGCGTTACTTTTTGCACAATATGGGGAGGAACAATTAATTCTAGAACAGCTAAAAATTAAAATCTCTCAACTGACGTTATATCTTACTACTCTTCAAAAAGTATATGAAGAGAAGTGTGGAAAAGAGAGTTTAGCTAAGCTATATATATTATCTAGTGTCATTTTACATTTAAGAACAGAGTTAAAGATTTTACAGAGTTTATATAATAACGTAAAAAATGAAAAGATAGATAATATAGGAAATGATGTACTTAGAGAGATAGAAAATCAATGTTTATAATGAAGAAGATTATAAAATAAAAAGAACGATTGTTATAATCATTTAAAAATAACAGAAGTACTTGTTCTAATAAAAAATGAATTGTGCTTTAAGAATCAGAAGGGATAGCCATGCAAAATAAAATTATTGTTATGTTTCAAAAAGATTTTCGCTTATATGATAACCCAGCTCTATTTGAAGCTACTCAGTCCGGTGAGGTTGTTCCGGTATATGTACATGATGAAACTTTTTCAATGGGAAGTGCGTCAAAGTGGTGGTTACACCATGCAATAATAGATGTAAAGAAGCAACTTGAGGCATTGGGCTCTACTTTAATCATTCGTAAAGGAAGTACGGAGGAAGAAATACTTTCTCTCATAGAACAGTTAGGTATAACGGCTGTATATTGGAATATTTGTTATGATCCGGACAGATTACAATTTAATCAAAACATGAAAATGATGTTAGAAGATAAAGGTATTACATGTAAGGAATTTAATTCACATTTATTATTAGAACCGTGGATGATTAAAAAGAAAGATAACACTGAATATAAGGTGTTTACGCCTTTTTATAATGCATTTCAAAAGCAGGTAATATCTAAACCTATTAGTAAAGTGCAGCGTATAAAATGGGGAAGTTCTTTACCAGAAAGCTTATCTGTTACAGAATTACACTTGCTGCCGACTATACCGTGGACATCTCATATAGAATCAATATGGGATCCTACAGAAGAAGGGGCATACAAAACATGTAAGAAATTTTTCTCTAGCAAATTAGCCTCTTATAGTGAAGGAAGAGATTTTCCAAATCAAAATGCTCATTCGATGTTGGCACCTTATCTTTCATTTGGTCAAATATCAGTGAGGTGGATGTATCATTACTTAATCAATAAAAGTACCGAAAGACAATGTAGTCTTTTTGAAAAACAAGTGAATAGCTTTATCCGTCAATTAATTTGGCGAGAGTTTTCTTATTATTTACTATATCATTACCCATTTACAGTATATAAACCTCTTAATAAGAATTTTGAACATTTTCCGTGGAATAATGAAGAGGAGTTATTAACAGTATGGCAGAAGGGTGAAACTGGTTATCCGTTTATTGATGCGGGAATGCGGGAACTATGGCAAACAGGTTTTATGCATAATCGAGCAAGAATGGCTGTAGCCTCTTTTCTTGTAAAGCATTTATTAATTCCGTGGCAAGAAGGAGCAAAATGGTTTATGGATACACTACTAGATGCTGATATTGCAAATAATACCATGGGGTGGCAATGGGTTGCTGGAAGTGGAGCGGATGCATCACCGTACTTTCGTATTTTTAACCCGATTACACAAGGAGAAAAGTTTGATAAAGATGGAGAATATATAAGAAAATGGGTACCAGAATTAAAAGATATGCCTAATAAATATATACATAAACCGTGGGAAGCACCTGAGCATATTTTACAAAAGGCTAATATAAAGCTAGGAGATACATACCCTTTGCCAGTTGTTGATCATAAGGCAGCGCGGGAGAGAGCACTTTGTGCATATAAAAGTATGAAAGAATTCGTATGAAATAGGTTAAACAATATGTATTTGGAACTTGAATATTAGAATTTCATCCATTACAAGGACATACTAATCATATAAAGTTTTTATAACCTTCGAGTAAAAAGGAGAATGTTTATGAAAAAATCTAGTATTCTAGTATTTTTACTAACATATGGTTTGTTTTATGTTTCTAGTATTTTATTTCCAATTGATCGTATGTGGTACGATGCGCTGGAAAAGCCGTCTTGGACGCCTTCTGGCATGACAATCGGAATAGTTTGGACGGTATTATATGGACTTATTGCATTATCAGTTGCAATTATTTACAACAAATATGGATGTAAGCCAAAAACATTTTGGTTTATATTCCTTTTAAATTATATGTGCAATCAAGCGTTCAGCTACTTTCAATTCAGTCAAAAAGATTTATTTTTAGCAACAATAGATTGTTTACTAGTCGCTGTTACTACGTTACTTCTCATAGCGGTTTCTTCCAGTTTGTCTAAAGTATCGACATGGTTGCTCATTCCATATTTTTTATGGGCTACATTTGCTACATATTTATCTTGGAGCATTTATAGTATAAATTAAAGGCGTAAATAAAAACTTGAGCATAATAAAAATGCTCGAGTTTTTATGTGTGCTAATGAAAATCTGAAATATAGAATATATACATCTTAGGGAGGTCATCTTTGTGAAGAAATGGATAAAAATTACGCTGTACTCTTTACTCGGTATTTTACTTATAGGAAGTATTACGTTTTTGACTTGGTCTCAGTTTACTTATAAACCAACGAAAGAGGCTTTGTTGTTAGTAGATGATAAAAAAGGTGAAGATCATATCGTTTTTGGAGAGAAAGATGCTAAAATAGGGGTTATTTTTTATCAAGGTGCTAAAGTAGAAGCGGAGGCTTATAGTTACTTGGGAGAAGCTCTTGCAAAAGATGGACACTTTGTAGTAATGCCTAAGTTACCATTAAACTTAGCGATACTTGGAATCAATGCAGTAGACAGTGTAATGGCACAGTATCCTGAAGTTCAAAAATGGTATGTTGCGGGCCATTCAATGGGGGGAGCTATGATTTCTAAGTATGCCTTTCAACATGAGGACAAGGTAGATGGGATCATTTTCTTAGGTTCTTATCCTGCAGATGACTTCTCTACGAAAGCGATTCCGATGTTATCAATTTATGGGGAAGTAGATGCTTTAGCAACTGTAGAAAAAATAGAGGACAATAAAAAGTTTATGTCAAAGAATACAACTATGCACATGATAAAAGGTGGAAACCATGCTCATTTTGGCATGTATGGTGAGCAAAAAGGTGATAATGCTAGCTTAATTACGCCAAAAGCACAACGAGATGAAACAGTGAAAGTAATTGAAGAATGGTTGTTGAAACAATGATAGACGGGAGAGCCAACTCATACGAGACGGCTCTTTTATTTAACTTCTATCTTCAATTTCCCTCTTATTTTCTCCGGAATATCCTCTTCAGCGATAATATCGTAAGAATACACATACTTTCCTTTTACATGAATTTTTAAGTAAGTTTTTCTTATAAAATCATTAGGTGTGTTCGTTCCAACTTTATATTCTGTTTCATTGCTTAATTCATCAACACCTTTTAGTGAGTACACAGCTCTTCCTTTATGATGATAATCTGGAATGCCATATCCCTTCGCAACGGCGTATACATTTTTTTCTTCAGCAATTGGATTAAATCTGTCTAAATCCCCGCGTAATATGAAAGGTAGTAAGTATATAGGAATGCCTATTGCTATTATACAAATTATAAATTTCTTCATGATCGTTTCTCCTTTTATCTATTTACATTTTTCAGTATAGATAAAAGTTCTTATGAATATAGAGGGGAATTCTTTAAGTTTTTCTTAAGAGTTATTTTATTACGGTAAAAGGAGCGAATGCTCACATCGTTAGAGTCGTAACTTTGTATGATGATTCTTTTTTACATAACGAACGAATTTAGCTCTACGATATAATGCATTAGAAAATTTTCATCCATATAGCATTTGGAATGTTACTGGGCAATCGATTTAAAATAGTTAAATATTACTTCTTGAAAGCACACTTTATTACCCATACGATTGTTTAGGATAGTATGTATCTTTATATAATCTTGATATAGATTTCTCTTTATCTTTCTATGAACATGAGATTATCTAAATATGAACAAGCTACACTCTCCTTAGAAAGAAGTGAGGAGAGGGATTTATGGAATATAGTAGAAAAAAAACATTTTGTTTATTAACTATCGCAGGACTAGGTATATGTATAGGTATGTCAAATAGTGAAAGTCCTATAAGTGAAAAGAAACCGCCTGTCATTGTGCAAGAAGTAGAACAAAAACCAGAAGTAGTTGAAAAAGAGAATATATCAATAGAACAAGAAAAAGAGGTAATAAAGCCATTAGATGTTCCGCTTATCTTACAAAAACCAGAATTGATGCGCGGTTGTGAAGTAACAAGTCTCGCTATGGTATTACAATTTTCAGGAGTGAAAGTAGATAAAATGGAATTGGCTTCAAAGATACACTATGTCCCATTTCAAAGTAATGGTTTGAAGGGAAATATGCATAAAGGGTTTATCGGGGATATGGCTACTTTTGATAAACCAGGATTAGGTGTTTTTGTGGAGCCGATTTTAGAATTGGCAAAGTTGTATGTTCCGGATGAAAAAGTGATGAATCTAAGTTATAAAGAACCTGAACACATTTATGAAGCGATAGATCGAGGCCTCCCTGTATGGGTATTAACAAATGCTCGTTTTAAACGATTACCTGATAATCAATTTTATACATGGAGAACAGATACAGGGGAAATGAAAGTGACATATCATCAACATAGTGTTGTTGTGACAGATTATGATGAACAATATGTATATATTAACGATCCACTAAAGAAGGACAAACATAGAGCGATTAATCGAAATAATTTTGAACAGTCTTGGATTCAGATGGGAAGACAAGCGATGACCATTTCGATTTAAAGAGAACGTAGATTGGATGAGAATAGAAATGAAAAAAGTTTTAATTATAGAAGATGAAAAAATTATAAGAGAGACGGTAGCGCATTATTTCTCGCATGATGGATATGATGTGATAACAGCAGAAGATGGCCAGATGGGATTAGAGTTATTTGCTGCACATGATCATGAGGTCAGTTTAATCATACTAGATATTATGCTTCCAGTAATGGATGGGTGGTCAATTTGTAGACGTATTCGCAAGAGTTCTAACGTTCCCATTATTTTATTAACAGCTCGAAGTGATGAGGATGATACATTACTTGGATTTGAACTAGGGGCAGATGATTATGTAACGAAACCATTTAAACCTGCAATTTTATTGGCGAGAGCAAAGCGTTTGTTCAAAGATACAAATCAAAATTTACAATTTCAGGACTGCATTCATTTATGTGGTATTCGCTTAGATAAATCAGCACGTTCTGTTTCAATAGATGGACAAAAGATAGATTTTACACATACAGAGTATGAAATTTTACAATCTTTAATGGAGCATAAGGAACAAGTATTAACGCGAGAGCAATTAATCACAAATATTTGGGGATATGATTATGACGGAGATGATAAAACTCTAACTGCACATATGCGTAATGTACGTTTGAAACTAGGTGAGAAAGCCAAGCACATTACTACAGTTGTTCGTACGGGATATAAGTTTGAGGTAGAGAAATGATGAGAAAGAAAATTGTATTTCAGTTATTTTCTCTTACCTTTTTACTATGCTGCATGATCATCGCAACTATCTTTTTTGGACAAATGTATGTGATGAAGTATATGTATGTAGATAAGGAAAAAGAAAATGTTCAGAAACAATTAAAACAATATTATACATTTTACGAAGAACATAAACAGGATGAAAATAAACTCCAGAGTAAAGAACTATCATATGCGAATCAGCAAGGTATTATGATTGCTAGGCTTGATGAAGTAGCAAACATTAAGAAATTACCATCAGGAGATTACTATATAAAAGCGACTGATAAAAATAATCCAAGTCGAACATCTAAAGTCGTATTTAATAATTTAATTAACGCAAAGAGAGATATGGATTCTAATTTTAGCATTTTAATTACGAGTTTAATCGATAAGACGACCCAAACAGCTATCATGGATACAGTGAGTAAAGGACCAAATAAGGATATTGTTGTTCCTACAACACTAAGGATAAAAGGATACGATGGAAACTTTGTAGCTCCTACATATCATCAGACAATGAAATACATGATGTCAGGCGCTAAAAATGGAATTAAAATTTTTTCAAAAGAAGAAAGTGATAAATATTATTACTTAGAAGGACTTGTAACAGAAATTAGCTTCCCGAATTATAGCAACCCAGAAATTGATAACGCGTTGTACAGTAATGAAGTATTTGCAAATCGTATTTTGCAATTTCAATCGGATTGGATTAGCGATAAAGTAAAATTAAGCGGAGAAGAATGGGTGCAGAATGAAATTAGTATAGATGGAATCAAGTATCTAGAAACGATAAAACCACTCATGAAAGATGGTCAAGTAAAGGAATTTATTTATACGCTATCTTCGTTACAACCAATTACAAAAGCAACAGATGTAATGAGTGATTATTACATATATATTATAGTATTTGTGCTGGTTCTATCGCTTATTGTATGTTTTTATTACTCGAGAATTATCACTAAGCCATTATTAAAGGTGAATGAAGCAACGAAAAAAATAATGGAATTCCAGTTTCAAGACAAGCTTTCTATCAAGTCGAAAAATGAAATTGGAGAGCTTTCCTCTAACATTAATCAGCTCTCAGAAAGAATGGAAGGGTATATCAATCAGTTAAAAAAGGACTTAGAGAAAGAAAAGAAACTAGAACAGACAAGAAAAGATTTCATTGCAGGTGTTTCACATGAATTAAAAACCCCCCTCAGTGTGATGCAAATATCTGCTTCCATGCTGCAAGATGGTATTGCACCTGAAATGAATCAATACTATTGGGACGCATTAGAAAAAGAAATAGAGAAAATGAATGTACTAATTGATGAAATGTTAAACTTAGCTAAATATGAATCAGGAACATATCAAATACAGATGGAGCAAGTTAATATAGTTGACTTAATTCAAAAGGCAGAACAAGATTTACAAGTTCAAATTGATGAAAAATCCCTACAAATCAAATTAAATATAGATGATGTGTGTGTGAAGGGGAAAACGAATTTATTGGAACAGGTTATAACAAACTTGTTTACAAATGCGATTCGTTATACAGATGCAAAACAAATCATTGTGATTGATGTAAAAGAGAAACAACATGACGTATATATAGGGTTTGAGAATAAAGGTTCACATATAGCAGAAGAAAATATAGATAAAATATGGGATCAGTTCTATAGGGGCGATAAATCAAGAAAACGAGTATGTGGTGGAACGGGTCTTGGGCTGTCCATTGTAAAAAATATATTTGATTTACATGATGCGAAATACGGTGTGACCAACACTGAAGACGGTGTATTATTCTACTTCCGTTTAGAAAAGTGGGATGGAAAACAGTTATAGTAAACAGTAAAGGTGCAAAGTTTAATCTAAGGCTTTGCGCCTTTTTTGTTTACTGATTGTTATTGCATAAACAAAGGAATAAAGAGGGAGGTATATATGTGGTATTTTAGATATTTTAACAAACCTGATTTTTAATTCTGACTATAACCTTTTAGCATATTCTTTGAATATCGATTTGGATATAAAGCGTTTAACATTTCATATGGACTCCCATTCCAATATTTTCTCAAAGGTGTCCATAATTTATGTTTTACCAACCATCTTTGCGTATACATATATAATAACTGTTGTTCTGTTAGCTTTTCTTTTTCTTCAATAGTCCACCTCAATGCTTCTAGTGCTCGTTTCCTGTTCCAAAATCCGGTGGGGGTAAATTTAAAAATGGTGAAGTTATCCCTAATACAACAATGAGCTTATTTAAAGATATATTTTCCTGTTTATGTTTTGTATAAGGTGAAAATTTAACACGATTACCTGTATTCCATAATCTTTTGGCCAATATTTATATTGTTTATATACGTAATTTCTTTAAATAAGTAATTTAAGTAAATAAAATTAAATCTAATTAAATTTTATTTACTTAAATTTAATTAGATGTTAATGTATATTTAATTATAATAAATTTTATTTAATTTTTTAATGATTCTACCCTAATAAAAATATTTAACATTTATAACAATAGTGAAAAAGCTATAAAGTTTCATGATTGTCCATTGTTATTTTTATAAATGAGTAAGGATTTATTGTAATTAAATGACTAAGAAAGTTCAGGAAGGCGAATGAGATGAATAAAATTTATAACGAGAAGACACACACAACGATTGAACAATTGTTTAACAAAGTTTCAGCAGAAGGGCCTGGATGTGCATATATTGCGAGTTTTGATAATGGAGTAACGTATAAAGGATCAGTTGGCTTAGCTTCGATAGAAGAAAGTCTTTCTATAACGACAAAAACAATTTTTAATATTGCTTCAATTACGAAACAATTCACAGCATTTTCTATTTTACTCTTAGAACAAGAGGGGAAATTGAGTTTAGATGATTCAATTATAAAGTTTGTTCCTTCCATAGGGACATATGCTGAACCTGTAACGTTGCGACATCTAATTCACCACACTGGTGGACTAGTTGATTATCAGGAATTAGCTGAAGTCGCGAATATTAAAGATACTGATAAATTGACCCCAGAAGAATCACTAGAACACCTTAATAAGCACCAGAGTGCAAGGTTTTCAGTAGGAACTAAATTTGAGTATAGCAATACAGGATATTTTCTATTATCGCAAGTAATAGAAAAGGTGAGTGGTAAGTCTCTACGTGAATTTATGAAGGAGCGTATTTTTAATCCTTTAAATATGAAAGATACAACAATTGTGGATCACTATCCAACTTCTATATCAATCGCTAGGGGATACTTGAAGAATGAACAAGGCGCATATGAAATATATGAAAGCCCTTGGGAACATACAGGTGATGGGGCAGGCCATACAACTGTTGAAGACTTAGTAATATGGGGGAAGAATTTAACCTCGGGTACTGTTGGTGGAAAAGATTTAATGAAAAGGATGAGTGAAATTGGTCCGAAAGTTTCCTCAACTGGAGAGACGATCATTGATAATGAGGATTATGCTTTTGGACTGGAGATTGTAGCTGGCTATAATTGCCGATACTTGGAACATTCAGGGAGATGGGCTGGTTATAGTTCACAATTTATACGTTTCCCACAAGATGGATTATCTATTGTAGTATTAAGTAACTATGAGGATTTTGAGCCTGATAATTATGCTTATGAAATAGCAGAAATTGTTTTAGGTAGAGAAAAAAATAATAAGAAGTAGATTTTTGATTTCTCTCAGACACTGATTGAACAAGAATTGATTTCTTAATTTGAAAAAAGCATGGCGATTCAATGTCTTGCTTTTTTATTTACTGCCGTTTATCTGTTCTATATTCACAAGGCCAACTCGGCTTTGAAAGTATAGGGAAAAGGAGGGAATTTATATTGAAAATGTCTTTAGGTACAACCCAATACCTGAAAAATTCAGTAAATCAAATAGATTTAGTAGAGAAATTAAGCAGGTTATCGATATTCGAGAGCACTAGCTACTACTTGATTTAGAAATAGCAATGGATATTGCGAAAAGAAGATTAAATGTTCAACAGATAGTAGAAGTAATACCATTTATACTTATAAGTACAGATTTTATTATCACTATAAATGAGAATAATCACGAAAAAACAAGGACACTATCTTTAAAGAAAAATATATAACGCAATAAGAGATTTTGAGCATTCAATAAATAGTGGATTTTCAGGATTTAAAACGGTGCCAATTAATGTAAATCATTATTCGGGAAAACGGTGCGATTCTGGAATAGCATAGCTAGGAAATGATCAAACTTTTTTGTGAAAGATTGAAGTTCTATATATTATATTACAATTGCCCCTTTATTTTCTCCGGAATATCCTCTTCAGCGATAATATCGTAAGAATACACATACTTTCCTTTTACATGAATTTTCAAGTAAGTTTTTCTTATAAAATCATTAGGCGTGTTCGTGCCCACTTTATATTCTGTCTCATTTCTTAATTCATCAACACCTTTTAGTGAGTACATAGCTCTTCCTTTATGATGATAATCTGGAATGCCATATCCCTCCGCAACGGCGTATACATTTTTTTCTTCAGCAATTGGATTAAATCTGTCTAAATCCCCGCGTAATATGAAAGGTAGTAAGTATATAGGAAGAGCTATTCCTATTATGCAAATTACAAATTTTTTCATGATCGTTTCTCCTCTTGTTAAATTACTTATTTTTAAGTATAGGAAAAAATTCTTATGAATTTAGAAGTGAATTTCTTAAGTTTTTCTTAAATAGGTGTTTAAAGGAGGGATAACAGTGTATGGTTATTCTTTCGTGCAAATCGTATTATTTGCTACCAAGAAAGCAAATTTATATATATACGGTTCTCTTCCTTTTATGGAAGCTATGATTAAGATTTTGCATAAATGGGAAGTACCAAAGGAATTGATTCATTATGAATCGTTTAGCCCTATTGCAATTTTAGGTGAGTAACTAATACCGGATAGAATTATAGTCATAATAATGTAAGTAAATGGTTTTTTGCGATACTTCAATAGTGAAGTATCGTTTTTTCTTGTATAACTAAAGCACAGCTATGGAATCTGATGTAATGTTGAAAAATGATCCCAAGTAATGATTTGTCTGTTGTAATACTAAGTAACTATGATGAAATTGAATCTAAAAAGTATGCTAATAAAATAGTAAAAATTTTTTAAAAAAGTAAAAAAATAGAGCTTAGATTTGCAATAATAAATGTTTTTTTATCAGATAATTACTTTACCGATAATCGAGATGTTTGCGGATACATTTATTTTTGGGATACATAATTATATTTAGAGAATACCCAGTTACAGTATTTGAATTTTTAATAAGAAGGGATGCGAAGGAATGAACTCACAGAGACAAGGCTATGCAGGCTGGTGGCAAGGCGGACACGGTGGTTGGCC
>NZ_JAKUFF010000018.1:0-65737 GCF_022663305.1 Bacillus cereus group sp. BfR-BA-01408
CAAGTAATACGACAATAACGAGGGTGAATAGAGGGCGCTTCAATGTAATAAAAACAGTAAATAAACAAGCAACGCGAGTAGGAGATACGTTAACGTATAGTGTGCAAGTTACAAATACGGGAACGGTAACAGCGACGAATGTTCAGTTTGTTGACGTCCCATCACCTAGTTTAGAATTCATTCCTGGAAGTGTACAAATAAATGGAATTCCGCAAGTAGGCTTAGATCCATTTGTAGGCTTTTCATTACCGAATCTTGCAGTAGGAGATAGCGTATTAATTACATTTGAAGTAAATGTAATCGCGGTTCCACCTTCTAGTAGCATTATGAATACAGCGAGAGTAACGGGTGATTTCGAATTGATTCCAGGAGAACCTCCGTTTACAATTACGAATTCAAGTAATACGACGGTTACGCCAGTAAATAGAGGCAGCTTAGATATGCTAAAAGAAGTAGATCATTCAGTTGTTGGAGTAGGAGAAACGGTAACGTATACGGTTCGTATATTAAATACTGGTACTGCTGATGCAATGAATGTTCAATTTATAGATGTGCTATCTCCAGAAGCCGATTTTGTCGCAAATAGTGTAACGATAAATGGAGTTTCACAGCCGGGGTTAAATCCGCAGCTCGGATTTACGATACCTGATATTCCAGTTGGTGAGACCGCACTTGTAACATATAAAGCTACGATTACAAGTTTTCCAGATGGTGGTACAGTAGTGAACGTTGCAGGGGCGTTGGCAGAATATATTTTAGTACCAGGAGAGCCGCCAGTTACAGTGATGGACACGAGCAATACAGTTATAGTAACGGTAAATACTGCAATCTTATTTGTTGCAAAAGGAGCAAACTTTGAAGTAGCGATGGTAGGAGATGTTATCACTTACGGAATCGCCGTTATAAATGACAGTACAGTTCCTGTGACGAATATTATTTTAACAGATATCATTGATCCGAATACGTTATTTATAAATGGCACGGTAACGGTAAATGATGTACCTCTCCCATTTGCCAATCCGAATACTGGTATCCCGTTAGGTGATTTTCAGCCAAATGATGCGGCAATTATTAATTTCCAAGTTGTAATAACAGGAGGACAAATAAATAATTTAGTTACAAATACTGCTATAGCAAATGGGTTTGCAATTGTAAACCCGAATGAGCCGCCAGTATTAGTTGAAGGTGATAGCAATACAGTTGTTATCCCGTTTATTTCTCAAAATGTCTCAACGACAGTCGTAAAAACAGCAGATTTACAGGCAGCAACGATTGGAGATGTTATTACGTTTACAACAGTTATTACAAATACGGGGGATACAGCAATACAAAACATTCGTTTTCAAGATATGTTAGATAGTAGTGTTCAATTTGTCCTTGGAACTGTAACGGTTGATAATACGTCAGTGCCAAATGTAAACCCAGTATCAGGATTTCTTATAGGAAGTTTAAATCCTGGTCAAGCGCGAACGGTTTCGTTCCAAGTAGTAGTGCAGAGCGCACCAAGTGGTTCAGGAAATTATATTAATCAAGCGAGTATTCGTTTCGAACATCAAGTAGGTACAGTATTGCCACCTGTTACACAAATAGTAGAAAGTAATATGGTCGTCATTCCGTTCGTTCCAACGATAGAACAAATTTGCGAAACGAATCTTAATTGTTTAGGGAAAATTCCTTTTCAATGTTCTCCGTGTGATCACTTGCAAATAAAGAAAAAATAAATGCAGAAAGAGCATCCTGTAAGAGAAGGATGCTCTTTCTGTATGAATCATGTAGATTCTTTTTCGGGCGAGGTGAAAAATTCATCGATTTTGTCGGAGAGTAGTAATGGAATCGCTCTTTTTATAACAGAAATGTCCCAATCCCACCATGCAAGATTCTCTAGTTTGTCAATTATTTCTTGCGGGAAACGATATCGAATAAATTTTGCTGGATTACCAGCCACAATTGCATATGGAGGGACGTCTTTTGTAACAACACTTTTGGCACCAATAATGGCACCGTTACCAATTGTAACACCAGATAAAATGCAGGATTGATAACCAATCCATACATCATTGCCGACTACGATATCACCTTTTGAAGAGGGGTGACCAGTAATATGGGCTCCTTCGCTGAAAAGAGCGTTAAATGGATAAGTCGTTATCCAGTCCGCGCGATGTTCTCCGCCAAGTATGAAAACAACGTCTTCTCCTAATGAACAAAACTTACCTATTTTTAATTTCGTTTCATCATTCCAAGAAAAAATAGTTGGACCTACTTTACTATAAGTATAATCACCGATATCATACTTACTATATTCAGGTTTTTGATTTAAATATAACATGATTCCTCAACCTTCTTTCTCAATCAAGAAATAAGCGTGGAATATTATATGCAAGGTGTAGTAAGGTGACCAGTGTTAATAGGTAAAATGAATAAGTGGGAGTGGAATGTATGAGATATGAAATGGGATTATATAATAAACCTTTTCAGTCAATTAAATTAGGAAAAAAAGTGTATGAAGTGCGCTTATACGATAAAAAACGTCAACTCATAAAACAAGGCGATCATATTATATTTACGAACCTTACGACAGCAGCAACGATGGCTGTAAAAGTAACGGAGATAAAACGATACGAAAACTTTCAAGCAATGTACGAACAAATTGATAAAAAATTATTGGATTGTGAAAATGATAGTTTAGAGGAAATGTTAGAAAGTACATACAAAATATATACGAAAGAACAAGAAAAAAAGTGGGGAACAGTTGCGATCGGTATTAAGGTAATAAAATGATAAGAAATCGCGGCGCGGCTATCATTGTGCAGGAAGGAAAAATAGCTCTTATAAAACGTATTCGAGAAGATGAAACGTACTATGTTTTTCCAGGCGGAGGAATCGAAGAAGGAGAAACACCTGAAGAAGCAACAAGGCGAGAAATTTTTGAAGAATTAGGGGTACATATAAAAGTGGAGCATTTAATTGCAAAGGTGGAGTATAAGAGTACGGAGTATTATTTTAATGCCGATATTATAGGTGGAGTTTTTGGAAGTGGTAAAGCTGAAGAATTCGAAATGAAAGATAGAGGGATTTATATTCCGTTATGGTTGCCGATATATGAGTTGGAAAAAGTGAATATAAAACCGTATGAAGTGGTCGGAAGTATATTCAATCATTATAAAAAGTAAAGTCTGACAACATACAAAAAAAACCATTGACATAGCCTTCTGATTTAAGTATTGTATTCGAGTATGTTTATAATCAGGAGGTTTATATGAGCAATCAAACAACTACACATCATGTGAAAATGACAACAGCAGATCCATCTGGAATCGGTCTATTTGGATTAGCGATGGTAACACTTGTAGCATCATCTCAAAAGTTAGGCTTAACAGATGGCGTTTCACTCGTATTACCATGGGCAATCTTTTTAGGAGGATTTGCACAAATCTTTGCGTGCATTCATGATGCAAAGCATAACAATACATTCGGTACAACAGCATTCGGTGCGTACGGTCTATTTTGGCTAGGCGTTGGAATGACTTGGTTAATTCAACTTGGAGTATTCGGCGAAAAATTAGTACAAGCTGCAGATTCAAAACAGCTTGGTGTAGCCTTTATCGGATATTTGATTTTCACAATCTTTATGACAATTGGTGCAATGGAAACACATAAAGTATTATTTATGATTTTCGTTCTTATTGATTTCTTATTTATTGGTCTTTCATTAAGTACTTTAGGTGTTATGCCGCATGCAATGCATAATTTAGCAGCATATTCTGAACTTCTTATTTCATTATTATCTTTCTATGGTTCAGCAGCAGCAGTGTTAAACACACACTTTGGAAAAGTTGTTTTACCAGTTGGAAAGCCGTTTGGTATTTTTAAAAAGTAATAAAAAGCACAGATGATTGTATAGTCATCTGTGCTTTTTTATATGGAATAAATAAAAATATAATTGAAATTGATTCTCATTATTAATATAATGAGAATGAGAATCATTTATTGTAAGAGGGGGATGCCGAAGTGGCGAAAATTTTAATAGCTTATGCGAGTATGTCAGGAAATACAGAGAGTATTGCTGATTTAATTAAAGTTAGTTTAGATGCCTTTGATCATGAAGTAGTATTGCAAGAAATGGAAGGCATGGATGCTGAAGAGTTATTAGCTTATGATGGAATCATTTTAGGGTCTTATACGTGGGGAGATGGGGAATTGCCATTTGAAGCGGAAGATTTCCATGATGACTTAGAAAATATAGATTTATCAGGGAAGAAAGCAGCGGTATTCGGATCAGGTGATACGGCGTATGAACTATTTTGTGAAGCGGTAACGATATTTGAAGAAAGACTTGTAGAGCGCGGTGCAGAGCTTGTACAAGAAGGGTTGAAAATCGAACTAGCTCCAGAAGATGAAGAGGATGTTGAAAAATGCAGTAATTTTGCAATTGCATTTGCTGAGAAGTTCTAAGAATGGGAGTGTCAACGTGGAGACAATGTTAAGTGCGACCGCTATTACAAAGTTAAGAGATGGAAAGCTTATGTTAGCTACTACATATAATGGTTTATTTATTGAACAAGACGGAGAATGGAAACAAATTTTACATGGTTTTCAAAAACGAATTAGGGATTTACATAGCGAAGATAATGTAGTGTATGGTGTAGGTGACGAAGGAATTTTTATTCGTAGTATGAATGGTGGGGAGAATTGGACGGTTCAACGTTTTCCAACAAAGGCAACGAGTTGGAATGTGTGTAGTAATATAGAAGGAACTGTCATTGCTCATGGAGATAAAACGTTGTATCATTCGAATGATTTTGGTTCGACATGGGAAACCATTCATCCATTTCTTGAGTATGGTGGCGGGGCACCATCTATTCGATCGTTGTTTTTATATAAACATTACTTATTTATTGGTACGAAAATACATACTAAATATGGTGGTGTTTGGCTCTTTAATTTGGAGACACGTAAATTAAAGAGGATTAAAATCGTAATGAATCAGATGATTTCAGCGTTGACTTTACACAATTCTTATTTAGTAGCAGCCAGTGGGTCGTGCAAGGGGATTAGCGGTAATATTTCTTTTTGTAAAATAGATGAAAGTATAGAGAGTGAAAAAACATATTGGCACACATGTCAAAGTGAGCAAAAAGCAAGTAGCTATTTAGACTTAAGTGTAGATCAACATGTGCTATATACAACGTCAACGCAAAATAAGGCGGGGATTAGTACAGTTTGTCGTGTACTTCTAGAAGAAGGAATTGTTACAGTATGTGACTCAGTTAAAGGGCATGGTTGGCGCATCGTGAACGAAAAAGAAGGCTATGTTGTAGCTGGATCAGGTGAATCAAAAGCAATGCAATGGAAGAAAAAAGTTGTATAGTAAAAAAAACTTTGCTTTTATTATATTGATATGATATATTATATTTAAACCATTTTACTTTTAATAATATAGAGATTTAAATGAGCTGTAACTTCCGAGGAGGATAGCAATGTTAAATCTCCTCAGAGTTGCAGTTTTTTTAATGTCTGACTTATTTTTGTAAAGTGGTTGAAAATGAATATGTACATATAGGTACATTGTAGGAGGATTTTTTTCATGCAAAACGGTAAAGTAAAATGGTTTAACTCAGAAAAAGGTTTCGGATTCATCGAAGTTGAAGGCGGAGAAGACGTATTCGTACATTTCTCAGCTATCCAAGGCGAAGGCTTCAAAACTTTAGAAGAAGGTCAAGAAGTTACTTTCGAAGTAGAACAAGGTAACCGTGGACCTCAAGCTACTAACGTTAACAAGAAGTAATTGTGGAAAAAAGAAGGGCTTGCCCTTCTTTTTTTTTGCGTTTTTACTGAATAACCCCCTATGTACATATAGTAATGAGATTGAATTTGTTTTTTTAGACAAGGTATTGCATGCATAAAGTGTATGAATAAATAAATACTGAAAATAAAGTATGTGTGTGAAAAGGAACTTAGAAAGAGGTAAAAAAATTGAAAAACACTACACATTTTATTGTGTTTGATATAGAGAGAAATTTTAGGCCGTATAAATCAGACGACCCGTCAGAGATAGTTGATATAGGGGCTGTAAAAATAGAAGCGAGTACAATGAAGGTAATTGGAGAATTTTCGGAATTAGTAAAACCGGGTGCTAGGCTTACTCGTCATACGACAAAATTAACGGGAATTACAAAGAAAGATTTAATGAATGTAGAGAAATTTCCGCAAATTATAGAGAGATTTATTCAGTTTATCGGAGAAGATTCTATATTTGTTACATGGGGAAAAGAAGATTATCGGTTTCTAGTTCATGATTGTACGTTACATGGTGTAGATTGCCCGTGTATGGAAAAAGAAAGAAGAATTGATTTGCAAAAGTTTGTTTTCCAAGCGTATGAAGAATTATTTGAGCATACACCGAGTTTACAATCTGCAGTAGAACAACTCGGTTTAACATGGGAAGGAAAGCAGCACCGTGCTTTAGCGGATGCTGAGAATACAGCGAACATACTTCTTAAAGCATATAGTGAGAGAGATATTACTAAAAGGTATAAAAGGCATGGTGAACTTGAACTTGTAGAGAACGGAAAACTAACAGAAAAAGCGAAAAAAAAGATGCGAAAATGGGTATTTAAAGAAATGAGAAAAAATACTGAGCGTCCGTTCGCTTGGAGTACATTTGAAAGTAGTGACACGTGGGAAAGTATAACGGAAAGATATTATATAAGTGAACCTACAATAGAACTTCTGAAAAAACATTTTCGTACGGCGGTTAGAAAAGCGGAAAGGCAGATTAGGTATTTGGCTGAGATGGAGAAGAATGCAGAGGTTAAATGACATTCTTCTCTATTTGTAGCTACATAAATTTACTGTCATTGTATTGATGGATGAATAAAGTATTCATATAAATAGGAATTGATTTGTTGTGCTACTTTGAAATTTATGGTGTGGTAAGAAATTTTTTAATATATTCATAAAATTAGAGCCCATAGAAATGAAAGAGGGTAAAGTTGAATGGAAGCAATCTTTAACATTGTAACAGTTTTAGTTTTTGGGATAATATTTACCACGCTATTAGCGGTAATTACACTTCCTTTCATAGCAAAGAAGAAGAATTGGAAAAAGCTTAATATCTCTTTAAGTCGTGGTGTGTTAAAGATTAAAATAGAAGAGTAAAAGATGAGTTTTATACAAGGGAGGTGTGATAGTGATAGACTTAGATATTAAAGACGTCAACGTACAGATGGAATTAAACGGAGTCTTTTGGAATGAGGATGGGATTGCTGAAATGACGGTGACTACAAAAGAAGAGCATTCTTTTATTCTTCGTTTAGTAGTTGACTTAGAAAATAAAACGATTAGGGCGACGAGTGTTGAAATAGTGAATGGATTCTGTCCGCTATGCAAACAGAAAAGGAACGAATGTAGTGAATTGAATGACTTGCAAAATAAAATGGAAATTTTAGAAGAAGCCTACGATTGGGTGAGAGAGCATCCAGAATATCGTTTTCAATTATCTTTCTACGATTACAATAAATTTGAGGTAGTGAAGTGAAATTTTCACTTGAACAACATACATAGTGACTAAAAAGAAAACATAAAAAATGTATAGACGGACTTGTTCAACTAGAAATATTGAAGTAAGTCCTTCTATTGGCAATACGCTTGTGTAATAAGGAAGTAATCTACTTGATTCTGTAACAAATGTCCTCTTGGATCAAAAATAAGCATATTTTATTATAAAGCAGAAAAACCGATTCTTAGTAGAATCGGTTTTTTACATAACTTTCAAATATGTCCTAAATAAAAGATCGTTTGTTAATAGCGCTCAGTAAAAATAGGTATATAGAAGAATTTATTCAATCCCGTTCGGATCATAAGAATACTGCTGCTTATTCTCAATCCGCTCAATTACGTCTTGCAATTCATCTGGCTTCAGAAACTCAATTGGAGAGAAGCCTTTCTCAAATGTAAGTGTATCAGCCTCAATCATTAATACGTATCGGTCATTTACCTTTGCGATATGTATTTGATCCCCGAAATCAGCAAGCAGGGCCTTTACAGAGATATGGTCTGCTTTTAGCTTTAATTCCACTTCAGGCGCGTGCTCGACGATTTGAGCGGTAGCTTCCATTACTTCTTCGGTTGAAAATTGTTCCATAATTTCGCGTTTCGGACTGGCAGCCCATACTTCCATCGCTTGGTCGAATTGTTCGCGCTCTTCCGTACCTTCTTCAAATACATCTTCAATTTGGTCGTATACCATGTCCATTACTTGTGTTTTCATAATTTCAGGCATAGAGCGTTCGTATTCGACGAATTTTAAGAAGTCTTCAAAGTAACGGGCGTGTGATGCTTGGTGAATCTTTAGCTCGCCCACTTCGACCATACCTTCTTCGGGCATGTACGGATATTGGATAGATTTCATATTTTTTGTTGTGATGGCCATTTCAACGTTACGAATTAGTGTGGATTCATCGGAAATAGAAGCGACTTTTGGCTCGAAGTCACATTTCATAACGAAGACGAATGGATCATCAAAGTATTTGCGTAGTTTTGCTTGCGCAATTAAAAATACACCACCGCGCACAGCACTTGTGTCAAGATATGTATAAACGAGAGGTTCGCTCATATCTTTGAAGTTTTCCTTCGTTTCTGCAAAGCGGATGCGATTAAATAAGTTGTAATGAGGGTTTGAATCAAGTTCGTGCCCTTCTTCTACAATAAAGCGACCAATCTTTGTCGGAGCTTGTTCTGTTTTCGCATGACGTTCTACTTTTCGCTTTGAAATTTTTAATAATTCTCCATTCAAAAATTCTTTTAAGGAGCTATCTTCATACTCTTCAGCGTCTAATGTTTGAAAATGTTTGTAGCGTTTATCAACAGCTTCACCTTTTCCTTCTACTTGTATAACATAAAAGGAAAGATAATTTATTTCAAAATCCATATTTATCACCTTGTTTCATTTCATTAACTCTTATCAGTATAGAGATGGAAAAAACTTTCGTCAATTTATATAAGGAAGGGGAAGCCCCCTTCCTTCATATATTTTTTATTTTCGAAATTAAAATCCGTCTTCTAATGCTGAAAATGGAATGTTCAGTCTGTTTTCTACTGTACGTAAACGTTGGTTTAAGCGGTTTAATCTACGTGTATGACGCTCAACCGTGTTTTCTAATTGACGTACTCTTTGTTCAAGCTCATTTACTCGTCTTTCTAATTGACGGTTTCCAGCACCAGGAAAAGAGATTGGAAGTTGGAATTGTCGAGTTTGATCGTATGGATTAACTTGTTCTACTGGATCTATATATTGTTGGTATTGTGCTTGTAAATCATATTGAGGTTGATAACCAGTTTGGTTATATGGATCGTATGGATTGTAGGGGTACATAAAAACATCCTCCATTTCTTTAAAATAGGTTAATTCACCATAATGTATGTGTAAAAGCGGAGTGTGGCACGGCAAATACCTATTTATGTTCACAGGATGTTTTTTTATAAATATGAATATGGAGTTTTACATTTGTATTTCGTTCGTTTTATGGTATATACTGGATAATGGGGAGAGGTTACGTAAAGGTTACAATTTTATCAAACTCAAACTTTTATGTAAATATGTATAGACATTTGGAAAAGAACAGAGTAATTTATATAGAGTGAAAAATAACTTGTAACAATTTATAAATATATTGTAAAATGATTGTAACAAAACATACATAAAAATGAAATAATACATAAAAGTAGTATTGGGGAAAAGGGGAGAGTATATTGTTCCGTAAAGTAAAGGGTATATTAGTTGGGGTTTTATGTGTAGCTGTAGTGAGTGGCTGTGGTACAAAAGTAAGTGATGTTGCATTAGTAAGTGATATTGGTGGCCACACGGTAGAGGCTAAAGCAGAAGTACAGGATTCTATTAGTTTAGTAGATGGTCGTACAGGTACGGAAGTGAAAAAGCTAGATTTGTCGAGTCTAGGTTATTTTGAAGATGAAGCGAAATTTAAAAAATCCGTTGAGAAGGTTGCTAGGGAAGTTGGAAAAAATGTTGACAAAAAGATGGTCCCTTCACGTCTAGGATCTGATGGAAGTTGGCAAGAAGGGAAACCTTCTTATGAATTAATGGAAAAAGAATTAGTAGATAAATTATTAAACGTAGGTATGTGGGATTCTTCCTATCAATTACCTATTGTTGAGAAGAAGCCTACTGCAACATTAAGTGATGCGCAAGGAAGTGGTACGGTAATTGGTAGATATGAAACGAATTTAGGTGGCTCAACAGGTGGCCGTATTGAAAATATTCGTTTGTCAGCAGCGAGCATAAATGGAGTTGTATTAGCAAAAGGAGACCGTTTCTCTTTCAATGCATTAATTGGTGATACAACGCCAGATAAAGGATATCAATTAGGAAAAGAAATTGTAGATGGTAAATTAGTAGATGGATATGGCGGTGGTGTTTGTCAAACATCATCAACATTATACAATGCAGCAGATCAAGCTGGTTTGAAAATGGTAGAGAGAACAACACATTCTAAAACGGTAGGTTACGTTCCACAAGGAAGAGATGCTACAATTGCATATCCATACTTAGACTTAGTGTTTGAAAACACGAATGATGCACCTGTGAAGCTTTATATGGGTATTCAGGGCGGAAAGTTAGTTGCTGAAGTACATAAAATGCGATAAGAATCATAATCTAGAAAAAGCCATTATTTCTACTAACAATAGAAATAATGGCTTTTTCTGTGTAGTTTATCCAGTATTAGTGATACATTTCAAGACTAGGTGAATGTGAGGAACAAGATGTTTGGGCATTTATCCGGCTTTAATGGGCAGTAAGACCCCCCACCTCAAAATTCAGCGAAAGCAAAGAAGGTTAGGTGGGGGATGAAGAAACCCCCCACTGATTAAAGTTTCACTTTATCGAATTTAATTCTTAGTTTTCCTATTGACATTATTAGTTATTAATTGTATTCTTCATAATACCAACTAAATAAATGGAAAAATTTATTAGTTTTCTTATCAAGAGAGATGGAGGGACTGGCCCGATGAAATCTCAGCAACAGGCTATAAAAGTAATGTGCTAAGTCCAGCAAACGTATGAAGCGTTTGGGAGATGAGGGGAAATGGATTAACATTCAACTCTTCTTATATGTGTAAGAAGAGTTTTTTATTTAGAGAGGGGGGATAGAGTGAAGTTTGATGTAACGTATTTTTTAGAAAGTTTTCCGCAATTATTTAAGTATGTATACATAACTTTAGGAATTACTGTAGTTTCAATGATTATTTCTTTTGTTATAGGGATAGGTTTGGCGATCATAACGAAAAACAAAACGAAATTTCTATATTCTATTGCAAGAGTATATATATCTTTCTTTAGAGGAACACCTTTATTAGTTCAATTGTTCGTGTTGTATTTCGGATTGCCGCAAATATTTCCAACCTTTACAGTACTTACAGCGATGCAAGCGACTTTAATTGGTCTCAGTTTAAATAATGCAGCGTATTTGTCAGAAATTATTCGAGGTTCATTAAATGCTGTGGAATCAGGACAAATGGATGCTTGTTTATCAGTTGGGATGACAAAGGCGCAAGCTATGCGACAGATTATCTTTCCACAAGCTATTCGTGTTGCGGTACCGTCACTTGGAAATAATTTTGTTGGATTGTTAAAAGAATCTTCGTTATCTTTTGCACTTGGGGTGGCTGAAATTTTAGCGCAAGCGAAAATGTTAGCGGCACAATCGTATCGTTATATGGAAAGTTACTTAGCGGTAGCGATTGTATATTGGATTATTACAATTGTAATTAGCTGGGGGCAGAAAAGGTTAGAAAAGAAACTTGATGCACCGTATTTGTAACAAGGATGAGGTGATATGTGTGATTGAGATAAGTGATTTGTATAAATCTTATAAAAGTAATGAAGTACTAAAAGGAATCTCACTTACTGTCGGTAAAGGGGAGGTAGTAGTCATTATTGGACCTTCTGGTTCAGGTAAATCGACACTATTAAGATGTTTAAATTTATTAGAACAACCAGAGGGTGGAAGTATTAGAATTGAAGATTTAGAGATTCATGTGAAGAAGCTTTATAAAAAGGAAATAATAAAATTACGCCAAAAAACAGCAATGGTTTTTCAAAACTATAATTTATTTAAAAATAAAACAGCATTGCAAAATATTACAACGCCATTAACAGTTGTACAGAAAAAAAGTGAAGAAGAAGCAAAAAGAATAGCAAGAGAAATATTAAAACAAGTAGGTTTAGCTGAAAAAGAAAATTTCTACCCAACGATGTTATCAGGTGGGCAACAACAAAGAATAGGTATTGCTAGGGCAATGGCTTTAAATCCCGCTGTATTATTGTTTGATGAACCGACTTCTGCACTTGATCCAGAATTAGTGAACGAGGTATTGCAAGTCATTAAGGATTTGGCAAGGCAGCATATAACGATGGTTATTGTCACACATGAAATGAATTTCGCAAAAGAAGTAGCGGACCGTATTATATTTATGGCTGAAGGCATTATTGTAGAGCAGGGAACGCCAGAAGAAATTTTTCGGAATCCACAAAATGAGCGTACGAAAAAGTTTTTACGACAATTGAATGCTTCAGAAGAAGGCAATCATTTCGTTATTTAGGAGGAAAAATTATGAGGAAATCATCATTATTACTAACATTGGCATTAACAGTATCGGTTGGGCTTTTATCTGCTTGTGGTTCAGATACAGTGAGCAAAAAAACAGATGAAAAAGTAGTGAAAGTTGGGACGTCTGCAGGTCGTAGTCCATTTATTTTTAAAGAGGGTGAGAAAGTAAAAGGCTTTGATGCTGAAATTATTGAAGCGGCTGCTAAAAAAGCTGGATATAAAGTTGAATGGAACGTTTCTGATTTTGAAGGATTATTCGGTTTATTAGACTCGGGTCGTATTGATACAATTGCAAATGAATTATCGGTTTCTCCGGAAAGAAAAAAGAAATATGACTTTTCAATTCCATATGTTTATTCAGGATCTGTTTTCGCGGTGAAGAAAGATAATAATACAATTAAATCGATAGAAGATCTAAAAGGAAAGACTGTAGGTGTGGGGCTTGGTACAGCCGGGGAACAAGAATTAAAAGCTTTAAATAAAAATAATGCTTTTACAATTAAAACGTTCTCAGAAGATCCAACAGCAGAATTGAATGAAGTGGGACTTGGTCGTGTAGATGCTTACTATAATGATAAAGTGCAAGTAGAAACAACAATTAAAAAGGCAGATTTAGATAATGTGAAAGTAGGATTTGGTCCACTTAAATGGGGAGAGATTGCATTTCCATTTGCTAAAAAGAGCGAAAAGTTAGAAGATATAAATAAAGCATTGAAAGAATTAGAACAAGATGGGACATTAAGCGAAATATCAAAAAAATGGCTGAAAGTTGATGCTACAAAAAAACAAAATTAAAGTATGTTCGTTGAATGTGGCTATTGTCCATCAACTTATATAAAAATAAAAGGAAATTGGGGAGGAAGTTACTCATGGTACAAATTCATCCAAAAACACGTATTGGTCATGTTGAATTTAAGGTGTTAGATTTAGAACGTCAAATTGCTTTTTACGAGAATGTTGTAGGTTTAGAAGTAATTAAGCAAGAGGAGAATAAAGCGTATTTATCTGGAAAAGGTGGAAAGAACACGTTGCTTGTTCTTGAAAAGTTAGAGGACGGGGTACTGCAAGAGCCGCGTACGACTGGTATATATCATGTAGCCTTTTTGGTTCCGACTCGTGAGGCTTTTGCGTCGGCATTATTTGGTGTGATTCGTAATAAGAATGTAATTGATAGTCCAGCTGAGCAAGAGGGACGTTATACATATTCAAATGAAATTTTACCGATTTCAAGGTTTAATAGTGCGAGTGATCATACGTATAGCGAAGCGTTTTATTTACAAGACTTAGAGGGAAATGGTATTGAAATATATGCGGATCGTCCGCGCGATCAATGGGGAGAAGGGCCAGGAGGAAGTACCCCGCTTGATTTAAAAGAACTAGCAACGCTTGTTAATTATGAATTTGATGGATTACCTGCTAATACTGTCGTTGGACACGTGCATTTACGGATAGCCGATGTAGAGGAGTCATATGAATTTTATGTAGATACAATAGGCTTTGAAGTACAGCAACGCGAGGATGACTGCTTATTCATTTCTGCAGGAGGATATCATCACCATATCGGTGCAAATACGTGGAACGGAGTAAATAATCCGCACCCACCGGCATATGCAACTGGATTAAAAGTGTATACGATAGTACTGCCGCATAAAGAAGCGTTAGATGAAGTGAAAGAAAGATTAATAGAAAAACAACATGGAATAAATGAGATTTTAAATGGATTTACTGTAGTAGACCCGAGTGGTATTACAGTACAGTTTGAAATAGAAACAGCATAAAAGAAGTCGGAAGGTGTATAATTACCTTCCGATTTCTTTTTGATACGTAATCCAGGTAGCACAAGGATTGAAAGGGAAAGATTTTAATATTTCCATTGCATATATACTTGTTGAATCGAATTCACCTTGAAAGAAAGAATAACCGTGTGTATTTGCATACATAGCTTGTTTGAAAATGAGAAGTTTCAGTAAGGATACATTTTCTGTATTGTGAGTCCCGCACCATCCTAGTTCTACTGTATTATCCTTTTCTGATGTATGGAGGAAAGAGTATGCCATAATTCGATGCTCTTCATCTATAATGAGAAAGCTCTCATTTAGTAGTACGTCATCAGCTAAAATCATCTCTTGCCAAGTTTGTAGTGGGAATGAGGCAACGGGATTTGCTAGGTGGGTTTGCTCATAATTTTCTTTTACTAAGTAGGCTAGTTTTTCTAATAAATTATTATTTGATACGATGTTCGATAAAGTTTGTATATGATAATTTGAATTAGGGACTATCTCGATAGAAACTATTTTTTGTAAGTCTAATATCGGCATATATGTTCTTCGGATTTCCGTAAAATTATGTTCTTCAAAAAACGATTTTAAATGAGCTGATGTTTCCCATATAGAGGTTTGTAATGGTAGTTTGAAGTTTTCTCTTTTTGAAATCTCGTTTAATAAAAATTTTTCAATGTGTAGCTCCGAATAGAAAGGATTCGTATATATTCGAAAGTATGTGCAGTATGGATGGAAGTTACTGCCCCAGGTGAAAAAGATGCCTACTACATCTTTTTTATAGTAGGCAACATACGCACATTTTGTTTTATTATCTCGTAATAAGTGAAATACGTACGATTCTTCATTATATAAATCAATAAGTTGTTTTACTTGTAGCTTATTATTTTTACTATATTTCTCTATAACAAGATTATGTTCATTCAATGACTTCTTCATAGCTCAATCCAAAAACGTCTTACTACATTTCCGTCTTCCTCAGTGAAATCATCATCACGAAGGCCGCCGTTATGTAAAATTGTTTTTTCTGAAGCAGTATTTACTTCATCGCAAACGACAAGTGCTTTCGTGATGTTTAATTGCTTCGCTTTTTCCAGTGATAATGCTAGTAACTTCGTAGCATAACCTTTTCTTCTTTCAGAAGGGCGAATGCCATAACCGATATGACCGCCAGCGTTAAATAAATGTTCGGTTAAACTATGACGTATATTAACAGCGCCTACAATTCTATTATGATCTGTAACGAGCCAATACGTAGAATCTGGTACCCAAGATTCAGGAAGATTTATTCCGTTATGTGCATCGAGTAGTTCTTGTACCATAGCAGGGAAGTTAGAGGGGTCTTTTGTAATAACCCACGGAATCATCGTTTCACCGCTATCTTTCCATTCGTTATAAAAATCTAAGTATTCGTCTTGTAAATCGGTAGTAGGTGTAAGCAAAGAGACGTTCATTGTTAGCAAGCTCCTTTATTTATGTAGAATGTATAAAAAATTACAACACAAAATGAAAGCGTTTTCTAAACTTTCTCAACCTCATTTCATGTAATCTACCTTTGTTTTTCAAGAAAATGAGTGGATGTTTAAAATTAGAAGTTATTCATTTTATGTTAATATTTAAAATATTAACATAAAATGACCTAGGTATTAAGTGTATTTTAATGAAATTCATTCATATCGATAAATCGATGTGTGTGATAATTTTTATTTTATTTATCTATAATGAATGAAAGGGGGAAGGGCTCGTGAGTGTAAATATTGATTTCATTATACGAATCGGTGTTGCTGGTTTGTTAGGAGCAATAATCGGTATTGAAAGGGAAATTCGATCAAAAGAGGCGGGATTAAAAACACATTTCCTAGTAGCGGTAGGAAGTGCTTTAATAATGGTCGTTTCGAAATATGCTTTTTCAGATATTATGAATGAAGAACATATGGCTCTTGATCCAAGCCGTATTGCAGCGCAAGTTGTTAGTGGAGTAGGGTTTTTAGGTGCAGGTACAATTATTATTCAAAAGCAGGCGGTGAAAGGATTAACGACAGCGGCTGGTTTATGGGCTACAGCAGGAATTGGATTAGCAATTGGGGCTGGCATGTATGTAGTAGGAATTGGAGCGACGATTCTCGTTTTAATTGGTTTAGAGATTGTAAGCCGTATTTTTAAGGTGCAATTTTTATTTCCGCAAAATATAACGGTGCAAATGTGTATAAATAAACATGAAGCAGTACAACAAATATTAGAAACACTACAAGTGAAAGGCATTCCAATACTTTCATATGAAGTGGAAACTTCACAGCAAGGTACAGAAATAGTTTATAAGGTAGGGATGCAGCTGAAAAATATATCGTCAGAAGAAAAGAATGAGTTTATTCAGTATATGCAAACATTACCGGAAGTAACATTTATAAATTTAAAATCATAGCGCTGAAAACGAGGATAGATGTAGCGGGAATTTCGCTATTATCTATCTTTTTTTGATATAAAATGCACATAAAGTCAAGTGTTAATTTTACACGGCGTGGATACATGTGTGAACGTTACCTTATTTTTTCTCAATACAGTATAAAAAGTAAAAATAGTAAAATAATGGTGCGGTACACTAAAAAATGTAAGGTAGGGGAGAGCATGAAAGGCTATTCAAAAAAAGTGTTAGTAGGGGTAAGTTTTGCTAGTTTCATGTTAGGGAGTTTTCAAGGAGGCGCATTGGCGGAAAGTACAAAGGGAGAGCAAGTTTCTTATCGGAACGTTCTCAAAATGGAGCCAGTTGGTGTACAATTACCAGTGCAAGAATTAGCTCATTCATCAAAAGTGCTTGAAAGCAAGTCTTTTGAGAAAAGGCTACAGCTTGCTGATTTATCGCAAAGACCACCAGAAGTAAAAAAGAAAAGTAAACAATTAACCGCAGCGAAAACGTATACAATTGCTGAATTAAATCAATTGAGCAATCAGCAGTTAGTGAACTTACTTGTAACAATTGATTGGGAGCAAATCAATGGGCTATTTCAGTTTAATAAGGATAGTCTTGCATTCTATCAAAATGATAGTAGAATGCAGGCAATTATTGATAAATTGAAGCAGCAAGGACAAGCTTATACGAAAGATGATTCAAAAGGGATTGAGACTTTAGTAGAGGTATTACGCTCAGGGTTTTATTTAGGATTTTATCATACAGAATTAAGTAAACTAAATGATCGAAGCTATCATGATAAATGCTTACCGGCATTAAAAACGATTGCGAATAACCCGAATTTCAAACTCGGTACGTTAGAACAAAATAGAGTTGTCTCATCATACGGAAAATTAATAGGAAATGCTTCGAGTGATGTGGAAACGATAACATCAGCTGCAAAGATTTTTAAACAATATAACGATAATTTTTCTACATTGGTAGACAATCTATCAGCTGGAAATGCGATTTACGATATTATGCAAGGTGTTGATTACGATATTCAATCGTATTTATACGATACGAGAAAAGCACCGAAAGATACAATATGGTATCAAAAAATTGATAGCTATATTAATGAATTAAGTCGTTTTGCCTTAATTGGAACGGTGACAGAGAAAAATGGTTGGTTAATTAATAATGGTATTTATTATACAGGTAGACTTGGTACGTTCCATAGTACAGGAACGAAAGGGTTGCAAGTTGTAACGGACGCAATGAAAATGTATCCGTATTTAGGAGAGCAATATTTCGTAGCGGCTGAGCAAATTGCGACGAATTATGGCGGGAAAGATGCGAATGGAAATGTTGTGAATTTAGATCAAATACGAGAAGATGGTAAGAAAAAATATTTACCGAAAACGTATACGTTCGATGATGGAGCAATTGTGTTAAAAGCTGGAGATAAGGTGACAGAAGAAAAAGTAAAACGTCTATATTGGGCGGCAAAAGAAGTGAAGGCACAATTCCATCGTACGGTTGAAAGTGACCAGCCGTTAGAAAAAGGCAATCCTGATGATGTATTAACGATGGTTATTTATAATAGCCCAGCTGAATATCAATTTAACCGTCAATTATACGGGTATGAAACGAATAACGGCGGTCTTTATATAGAAGGAACAGGTACGTTCTTTACGTATGAACGTACGCCAGAAGAAAGTATTTATAGTTTAGAAGAATTGTTCCGACATGAGTTCACGCATTATTTACAAGGCAGATATGAAGTGCCAGGACTTTGGGGACAAGGGAAGATGTATGAGAATGAGAGATTATCTTGGTTTGAAGAAGGGAATGCGGAGTTTTTTGCAGGTGCAACGAGAACAGATAATGTTGTACCGAGAAAGAGCATTATAGGAGGAATATCTTCAAATCCAGCAGAACGTTATACAGCAGAGAGAACGTTAAACGCAAAATATGGAACGTGGGATTTCTATAATTATTCCTTCGCTTTACAATCGTACATGTACAATAAGAGGTATGATATGTTTGACAAAATTCATGATCTTATTAGGAAAAATGATGTAACAGCATATGATGCATACCGCTCTGCTTTAAGTAAAGATGCGAATTTAAATAAAGAATATCAAGATTATATGCAAATGTTAGTAGATAACCGTGAGAAATATAATGTTCCGTTAGTATCAGATGATTATTTAGCAACTCACGCACCGAAACCAGTTTCAGATATTGCGGCAGAAATTACAGCAGAAGCAAAATTAAATAATGTATCAGTTAAGAAAAATAAATCACAGTTCTTTCATACATTTACACTACAAGGAACATATACAGGTACTACTGCAAAAGGAGAATATGAAGACTGGAAGACAATTACACAAAACGTGAATGATACGTTAAAACGTTTAAGTGCGAAAGAATGGACAGGCTATAAAACAGTAACAGCTTATTTCGTAAATTACCGTGTGAATGCAGCAGGACAATTTGAGTATGATGTTGTATTCCATGGTATTAATACAGAAGAAGGTGCTGTGAATAAAGCGCCAGTTGCGGTTATAAATGGTCCCTATAGTGGAAATGTAAATGAAGCAATTTCGTTTAAAAGCGATGGATCAAAAGATGAAGATGGGAAAATTACTTCGTATAAATGGGAGTTTGGTGATGGAGCAGTAAGTAATGAGCAAAATCCGACTCACGTGTATACAAAAGAAGGAACATATACAGCGAAATTAACAGTAACAGATGACAAAGGATTAACGAATACTGCTACAACGAATGTAACGGTTCAAAAGAAAGAAGATAACAGTGTGGAAAAAGAGCCGAATAACTCATTTCAAACAGCAAACAAACTGCAGCTAAATCAAATTTTACGTGCTAGTTTAGGAAATGGCGATACGAGTGATTTCTTTGAAATTAATGTGGATACTGCTAAAAACCTTCAAATTAACGTAACGAATGAAAATAATATCGGAATGAACTGGGTTCTTTATTCGGAAGCAGATTTAAATAATTATGTTACGTATGCACAGCAAGAAGGGAATAAGTTAGTAGGAAGTTACTACACGTATCCAGGAAAGTATTACTTACATGTGTATCAGTATGACGGGGGAACAGGGAATTATACGGTAGAAGTGAAATAGTAAAAAGGTCGCCGTGAGTGGCGACCTTTTTTATGCGTTATACAAAAATTTTAAATGAAATTTATAAAAGCTTGATAGGCGATACCAATGGAAAATACGGTAGCTACCATATGTGCAGTCCATTTAGGCAGATTTAAATTCAATATGGTATTGTACAAGATTCCATATAAGGGGGCCGGCCGACGAAACGCGGAAATTATACGCTAAGCATAAGTTTACCAATAAAATAAAAAAAACAAAGTCTGTAAATTTATGTAAAATAATGATATAATTTAATTGAATATAAAGAAAAAGGAAACCTGTTTTTATCAGTGTTACCTTTTTCTAATTACACCACGGGGCCACCAACTAAATGTCATGAAAAACAAGATAAGACAATATCTCTCAAATATAAAGCCGATTAGATCCGTAAAAAAGTTTAGATTTTTCGCCTAAGTAAAGTCGTTCCATGTAAAATCAACACTCAAGATACCGACAGGATATGAGCTGGCCATATAGTTTCTTCTAGAAGCTAAAGCTAATTTCGGATTACGAAAACAAGTGTCATGACTGTCAAGAAAACATACATCAAGTTTTTCAGAGCTTACATCAATAGCTACGAATAATCTCAAAGAAAGGGCCTCCTTTCTTTGAATAGTATTTGGAATGAGCTTGGATACTGTGGGATCTCCCTAGAGTCCAAAACATAGCCACAACCTCGCGTATGAGTATTCAATGATTGCCTTCACCTAAGCTGCCCTCCCACCACTATGAGAGGTAAGTGAAGGAAACCGATACAGCTTGTGCGTATGCAGTGCATTTTGGTCTGGGTCACAGTCTTTTAACGTGCTCGAACTACAGGAGGAGTAAGCATATTCCCGATGGATTCATTGATGCACTTCCATTATCTGGGGGGATCCCCTGGTATCCAAGACTAAATTTTACCCATACATCATTTTTTTGATGTAGCTCTTGAAGATAAAAACTATTTAATTTTCAAGGAACAGTTATTAACTTAAAACTTATTATACGAGGAGGGTGTATCATGAAAAAAATATGCTTTGTATTAATTGTCGACGCTGGTATAAATTATGGTTCAATATTTTCTCTACCATTTTTAAGGAATCAGGATGATTTGAAGGGATATTTTTCTGAGTATTATGATGTTTCGATTAATTATATTAGGGATAAAAACTCAGTTGACTATTTGGTAGTTCCCAAACCGTGTCCACCTTTTGATAATGAAAATAATCTTCCAATAATTGAAGTACCAGCAATCTTATTTATGGAAAAGAATTTTGAAAAAATAAAGACTTATATAGACAATTATTTTTCTAATAACTCATAAAGAAAATAAAAGTACAGTAAAAAGAAGTCCGATAAAAAACGAGTGGTGAAGATTCAATGAATAAGGCACAAGCAACATTAGTAAATTACTAGCACCAACTAGAATTAGCTTCTTATTGGGGAGATGGTACCACTTCGTCTTCAGATGGGATGTGCATGCAAATTGGGGTTTCATCTTTACATGCAGACGCAAATCCACATTACGGAACAGGTAAAGGTGCTACCATTTATCCCACTTTAATGGGCAGTAAGACCCCCACTCAAGATTCAGCGAAAGCAAAGAAGTTAGGTGGGGGATTAACTGCCCATTAAAGTTCGATTGGTTCAACTAATAATCAGTGGGGGATGAAGAAAACCCCCACTGATTAAAGTTTCACTTTATCGCTTTGTGAGTGATCAATTCTCTAGCTTTTATACAAAAGTGATTAATACGAATGCTAGGGATGCCGTTCATGTCATTGATGGTTTACTACATCACGAAACAGATTTACATATGGAAGTAGGAAAACATCAGGAGCCTTTACTTGCCCATATTCCACCTTTAGGTTGGGAGCATATAAATTTCTTAGGTCAATATAAATTCGATATTAACAGTTCCCATTCTATTCGATCATTACGCCCCCTTAGAACATAAATGAAGCCCTTGATTTTCTGCTTAGCGTAGACAAATCAAGGGTTTTTCTTTCAAAATCTTTTTTACGCGTTATACCCGAATAATTTTAAATCTTCCCCTGAGTCCGAAATGACCTCTTCGAACTTCAATCCTACTTTTTCTAAAAGCTTTCCTGAATTGATGTTATCAATAGTAGTAATTGCTACAATTCGTTTCAGTCCTAGTTTTTGTACTCCGTATTCGATTACAGCGGAGGCTGACTCGTAGCCATATCCTTTTGAACGGAATTCTTCTAAAAAGGCAAAGCCAATATCAACATCTTCTAATGAATCTCTTTTAATAAGACCGCACATACCGAGTGGAGTGAGATCTTCTTTTCGCTCTACTAAGTAAAGACCAAATCCAAGTTTGTTATACATATCGATTGGTCCGTTTACAATATAATTTGTTGCGTCTTCTAAGGTTCTAACTCCTTTATTACCGATAAACTGAATCCATGCAGGATCGTTTACTAACTCTAGAATAAACGGAGCATCTTTTATATCGAGCCAACGAAGAATGAGTCGTTCCGTTTCAAGAACTATCAAGCTACTGCACCACCTTTAACATTTATAATCATTAGTATGGATTGTGTAATACAAAATCGCAACATATTTTAAAAGAGCCCGGATTGTTCACATAAAGTTCGTTTGTTTTGCATAAAGGGATATTTTATAATTAGAATTGATTGTAAAGAGTGAGATGCTTATACAATGACTCCTAGGTGACTAGGAGTTTTTACTATATAACTATCATTATTACTAAATATGACACACTACACATTCTACTCAAGGAGGTACATAATGAAGAAATTATATAATGCATCGTTTACGTATTTGATTATCGGTTTATTATCAGGGATTTTCGCTAGGGAGTATGGAAAGTATAAAGGGATTGTAGGATCTACTTTGTTAAACCTTTTACATACACATACACTTGTACTCGGCTTTTTCTTCTTTTTAATTGCTTTAGGATTAGCAAAAGTATTCGCGTTTCATGAAGCGAAAAGTTTTAATAAGTGGTTTGTTGTACATAATATCGCATTAATTTTAATGTTAGGTTCGCTAGCAGCAAGAGGGCTTCTTCAGTTAAATGGAGCGGACTTTAAAGGATTAACTTATATTGTTGGTTTTTCTCATTCGTTGATGGCAGTTACTTTAATTTGGTTTATGTTGTTAATAAAGAAGTCGTTTAAAATATAGTTTTATCCCGCATTAACGGGCAGTAAGACCCCCATCTCATATTTCAACGAAAGCAAAGAAGTTAGGTAGGGGTCGGACTGCCCGTAAAAGCCCGATTGGTTCAACTAATAATCAGTGGGGGATGAACCCCCTACTGATTAAAGTTTCACTTTATAGAAAAGAATTTGCCATAATTGTTATCTAGGGTAAAATATTTATAAGCAAACTAATAAAAAGGTATTACATTTTAATGATGTAGTGCCTTTTTTATTGTAGTTACATTTAAATATCTACGGTATTATATGTAATATAATAATCAAAATGTAGGTAAATGAAAAATAAAAAAATACATCCATTATCTCAAAAAAGATTGATTTAATGGATGTATTTTTACATACAGGGGTCACGCCACATTGCCATCAACCTAAGTTTTGAGATACCCCCATACCGGAATTTTCACCTTTTTACAGTTATTTATGAGAATTTAGCTCATTTTTTCGTTTTGGGGAACAATCAATTTCTTAAGTTGATGGGCATGTGATAATGCTTCCATTTGAATAAATTTTCCTTTTCCATACCGATCACACATCTTTTGTAGAGTAATAGTGTCAGCATATCCCGGTTTAAGAGGTTGCTTACAAAATATTTAGAATTTTTTTCGCGAGAATCCTCCGAAATGTAATATGGACTTTAAATACTTTCATTTATAATTCTCTATTTGTCTATACTTTTCATATCGCTGTTGTATAAGCTCTTCCGAGGATAATGGTATCAATTTTTTTAGAGATGATTCGATTACAGATTCAATCATTTTTGCCTGTGATTTTATATCATTTTGTGCTCCACCTTTAATTTCAGGGATGATTTCATCAATAATTCCTAAATGTTTTAAATCTTTTGCTGAAATTTTCATATGTTCAGCAGCTTCTGGAGCATACTTAGCGTCCTTCCATAGGATAGATGCTGCTCCTTCTGGCGAAATTACCGAGTACCATGAATACTCTAACATATGGATATGGTTACCGACACTAATGCCAAGAGCCCCACCACTTGATGCCTCTCCAATTACAATACAAACAATTGGCACTTTAAGTGTAGTCATTTCAAATAGATTTCGAGCTATCGCTTCAGAAATTCCACGTTCTTCAGACCCTATCCCTGGATAGGCGCCTATTGTATCAATAAATGTAATAATAGGGCGATTAAATTTATCAGCTTGTTTCATAAGTCTTAGCGCTTTTCTATAACCTTCTGGATGTGCCATTCCAAAATTTCTTTCTATACTTTCCTTTGTATTTCTACCTCTTTGATGACCAATAACCGTAACGGGCATTCCTTTAAATTTTGCAATACCACCTATCATTGCTTTATCATCACCATATAATCGATCACCATGAAGTTCGAGAAAGTTTGTAAACAATAAAGGTATATAGTCCAATGTCGTGGGCCGGTTACGTAGCCTTGCAATTTGAACTCGTTGAAAAGGTGTAATATTAGAATAAATTTTATCTTGCATTTTATTTAAACGTTTTTCTAATTCATGAATTTCTGAAGATAAATCTACATTATTTTCTTTCATAATTTTCTTTAATTCATCAAATTTCTCTTTTAATTCAATAATAGGACGTTCAAAATGCAAACTCATTTTATCCTCCAAATGTTATGATTTACCTCATTCTAATCAAAAGACTTAGAAATAGAATCAATAAATAATTCAAAACCATCCACAACTATTTTTTGTTCTGACTCTGATAAATTATTGAGAATACTTTGATAAAATGTAATGGATTGCTCTCTTAAGCAATTAACAGTTATGTGACCTTTTTCTGTGAGGTGCAGAAAAAGTTCTCTTCTATTTTTTTCATTTACTTCACGATAAATAAGCCCCTTTTTTACTAACTTATCTACCAATCTACTTACAGTTGAAGTCTCTAATCTAAGTTTATTGGATAGTTGCCAAACTGTTAATTTTTCCACCTCTAGTTCTTCTAACGCCATCATTTGAGAAGTTGGTAAAGGTTTTTCAAATGGTCCATTGGGCAAATTTTGAGATTCAAAAACCCCAGTTATTACAATCATTTTCTTAATATCTGTTCTTAGTTTTAAGGCATCTTCTCTTTTCAAAAAGGTCCCCCTCCTACAACTAATGTATCATACATCAATTGTATTATACATGAATATGTTTTTTTCACAAGCTTAACGTAAGCCAATATTACAACATGGACGAGATATTTCTTCTTGTTAAAATGGTATAAGTGAATTGTTTTCTACAAATGGCAGAACATCAATTATGTATTAGGGGCCTTTATGGGGTGCCGCTCATCGTAATCAAGCTAAGAAAATAAAACTACCAAAAAAACGAAAATTTTGTGATAACTTGTAACAAAAAACTCATAATTTTTTGGGGAAGTTCTAAATTCTTAAGGTGATGGGCATGGGGTACACCAACATAACGCGGATTCTGTACGTTAAGACAAATATTGTAATATTAAAGATGATATAATTAGAGAAAAAATGTGGGGGGTTCCTTAGTGGAGATAAGAAAATATAATTCTGATGACATCAAACAATTTACAGATTTAATGCCAGATTTAGGTTATCCCAGTTCATTAGATGAAATGAAAGTAAGAATGCAACGTATCGAATCCAATCCAAATTACTACACCTTTGTTGCAATAAATGATAATAACTTAGTAGGGATGATAGGAATAACAATTCATACAACGTACACAAACAATGATGAAAAGATTCAAATAACATCGCTAGTTACAAAGAAAGAATATCGTGGTCAAGGTATTGCGAAAGCATTGATTAAATATGTGGAAGAATGGTCTTTGAAAAGGGGTTCTAATTTTATTTATCTTCTAAGTGGAAAAAGTGAACAGAGGATAAAGGCACACGAACTATATAAATTCCTTGGTTACGAGATAACAGGTTATAGGTTTGTAAAGCGTATGAAAAAATAGATATTATTTAACAGTTGAGTGCAATTGTTAAATAATTAAATCCCAATTTCTTATGTATATCACTGAGAGATTGGGATTTTTTATATTGGATATCCTTAGCGTACGAAATTCGCGTTTTATTTGTGCTACCCCATACAAACAAAAAGTTTGATTATATATAATCAAACTCAAAAACTCTAAATATAAGGTCTGGTTTTATTTTATTATACTATTTAATCTATATTCAATTAATTGCAAGTTCTTTTTGTTTATTGGATAGTAGGAAACGAATTTCATTTATGTAAAACTTGAATTATTTAATTTTTCGGATTATTATGTATAAAACACTTAACATATTTTGTAATTCAAATTTATAGAGAGTAGGAGAGTGTACGATGGAAATAACAGTAGAGCGTTTAGTAAATGAATTAAAAAACGTAATTCCTGAAGATCGAGTAGTAATCAATACGACAGTAAGAGAGTTACATAGTAAAGATGAATCTTATCATGCTAGTAGTTTACCTGATGTAGTAGTTTTTCCGAAAACGACCGAAGAAGTTAGCGCGATAATGAAAGTAGCGAGTCAGCACGGAACAGCTGTCGTTCCGTTTGGAGTAGGGTCCAGTTTAGAGGGACACGTAATTCCTTATGAAAAAGGGATTACAGTTGATTTTTCGTTAATGAACAAAATTCTTGAAATAAGAGAGAAAGATTTTCTAGTGAGAGTACAACCAGGAGTGACTCGCTCTCAGCTTAATAAAGAATTGAAAAAGTATGGATTGTTTTTTAGTGTGGATCCAGGAGCAGATGCAACGTTAGGTGGAATGGCTGCTACAAATGCAAGCGGAACGACAGCGGTTAAGTATGGAGTAATGCGTGATCAAGTTCGTGATTTAGAAGTCGTTCTTGCTGATGGAGAAGTAATACATACCGGGAATTTAGCGGCGAAGTCGTCATCAGGTTATCATTTAAATGGTATTTTCGTAGGTTCAGAAGGGACGCTTGGATGTTTTACGGAATTAACTGTAAAAGTATACGGTATACCAGAGCATGTTATGGCCGCGAGAGCATCGTTTCCGGCTATAAATGATGCAGTAGAAGCTGTTATTAACATATTACAAGCGGGTATTCCAATTGCGAGAATTGAACTCGTTGATGAACTATCTATAAAACAAGTCAATCATTATAGTGAAACAAGTTACAGAGAAGAGCCTACGCTGTTTTTAGAGTTTCACGGTAATGAAGCAGGGCTAAAGCAAGATATTGAGTTTACGAAAGAAATTGTTTTTGATCATAAATGTAAAGAAGTTGCGTTTGAGACGGAGACAGCAGCGAGAAATAAACTGTGGGATGCAAGACATAACTTAGCGTACTCTTATGTGCATAGTTATCCTGGTAAAAAATTAATGAGTACAGACGTATGTGTACCAATTTCAGAATTGGCTGGGGCAATTCAACATGCGAAAGAGACATTAGATAAGGTTGGTCTTGTTGGTGGTATTCTTGGTCATGTAGGAGATGGGAATTTCCATGTGCTTTTAATGATTGATCCTAACGATAAAGAAGAAGTGGAAAAGGCAGACGAAATAAATGAAAATATCGTTTTATATGCTCTTAAACGAGGGGGAACGTGTACGGGAGAACATGGCGTTGGAATCGGAAAGCGGAAGTATCAAGAAGAAGAACATGGGGCCGCATTACTCGTAATGGAGAAAATAAAGAAAGTTCTTGACCCGCAAAATATTTTGAATCCGAATAAAGTTTTTCAGTTAAAGGATAGGGGCTGATTGGGTGAAAGTACTAGAAGCGATAAGTAATATAGCTGGAAAGTATTTTGCATTTTGGGTTATTTGTATTGCAGCTATTGCGTATTTTATTCCCGCGCCATTTCTTGGGTTAAATAGTTACATAACGATTTTACTTGGAGTTGTCATGTTTGGGATGGGATTAACGTTAAAGGCTGTTGATTTTAAAATCATTGCTACAAAACCATTGCCAGTTATTATCGGTGTATGTGCTCAGTTTATTATTATGCCACTTGTCGCATACTTACTAGCCTACGTTATGAATCTGCCAGCCGAATTGGCAGCTGGATTAGTGTTGCTCGGTTCAGTACCGGGTGGCACTGCATCAAATGTTATGGTTTATTTAGCAAAAGGGAACTTAGCGTTGTCTATTGCAATGACGTCATTATCAACGTTACTAGCACCAATTGCTACACCTCTTATTTTACTATTGCTTGCAGGACAATGGATGCCGGTTAATCCTATGTCTATGTTTCTTTCTATCGTACAAGTCATTATCATACCGATTATTTTAGGATTAGTAGTGAAGAAGTTTTTCCCGAAAACTGTTACGAAAGGAATGACCGTTATCCCTTTCATATCAGTTTTAGCAATTATCATTATTGTTTCAGCGGTAGTTTCAGCAAATGTAAGTAGTATTACTTCTTCAGGCCTTCTTATCTTTATTGCCGTTATGCTCCATAATGCATTTGGTTTTTTACTCGGATATATAACAGCATTCGTACTTGGACTAGATGAAGGGACAAGAAGAGCTATTTCAATAGAAGTAGGAATGCAAAATTCAGGCCTAGGTGTTGCCTTAGCAACAGCACATTTTGGACCAGCAGCTGCGCTTCCAAGTGTATTAGCAGCAGTATGGCATAACATTGCAGGACCAATATTAGCAACCATCTGGTCAAAAAATGCAAAGGATACTTTCAGTGATGAAACTTTATCGGTAAATATAGAAAAATAGGAATGATAAAGAATGCAAAAACGCATTGTACATTTTGAAGGGCTAGTTGTTTTCATAGCTGCGATTTATGCGTATTCAGTATATGAATTTAGTTGGATAATATTTTTTCTGTTCCTTTTAGCTCCGGATTTATCAATGTTAGCGTATGGTATAAATAATCATGTTGGGGCTAAAATTTATAATATATGTCACACATATATTATATCGATAGTAATAGCTATCATAGGAGTCTATTTTAAGGTAGATACGGTTATAATGATTGGTTTAATATGGACAGCACATATTGGAATGGATCGAATGTTTGGATATGGATTGAAATATGAGACGGATTTTAAGGATACTCATATTCAGAGGTTATAGTTGCTTTTGAGGAGAGGGATACATTGAAACAAAGAATTACTATCGAAGAATATAACATCAAATGGGAAAATGAATTTAATAAGCTACAAACTCTCATTAACGATGTAATGGAAGACAGCATTTTATCCATTGAACATGTTGGGAGTACATCTATTAAAGGACTTGCAGCAAAACCAGTATTAGATATTGATATTGTAATAGAAGATTATGAGTTTTTTCCTAAAGTAGTAACTAAGCTTGAAGCGATAGGATACTATCATCAGGCAGAATGGAGCTACAAAGGGAGAGAGGCGTTCGACAGAAAGGACGCTTTCGTTCCGTGGAGTGAAGAAAGTACAGTTTGGATGGAACATCATCTATATGTTTGTGATAAAAATAGTGAAGAGTTAAGAAAACATATAGCGTTTCGGGATTACCTTCGTGAACATGAAGATGTTGCTGTTGAATATGGACATTTAAAGGAAGAGTTAGCCAGAGAGACAAAAAGTAGAACGAGCTATAGTGAAGGTAAGACGAAATTTATTACAAATATATTAGAAGAAATAAACTAAGGTGGCATGGAGTATATGCCGCTTGTTCTTTTTGGATAGAAAGTTGCCATTGTAAAAGAAATACAAACTGGCCCTATTGAATGAAACGAAACTTAAATATAATGAGAAATAAAAGATCGGAAAAGAGGGAGCTTATGTACATACCAAAATATTTTGCAATACAAGATGAAGAGGTGAAGTATGAAATAATGGAACAAAATAGCTTTGCGACATTATTTTCTCAACATAACGGGGAACCATATGCAACACATTTGCCGTTGTTGTTAAATAGGGAAACACTCACGTTACATGGTCATTTCGCACGGCCGAATGAACAGTGGAAAGATATTGGGACTCAGCAAGTACTAGCTATATTTCAAGGACCACATAGTTACATCTCTCCGTCATGGTATGAAACAAACAATGCAGTACCAACATGGAATTACGTTGCAGTGCATGTATATGGTGAATTAGAAATTGTTGAAGATGAACAGGAATTAATAGATTCTCTTCAAGAGTTAGTACATAAGTATGAAGATCCAGAGAGCGCCTACTCACTTAATGATGTAGACCCGAATTATATGGGAGGATTAAGTAAGGGAATAGTTGGGTTCAAAGTAAAGATAAATAAAATAGAAGGAAAAGCGAAGTTAAGTCAAAATCATTCTGTGGAAAGAAGAGCATTAGTTGTGGAGAAACTTGAGAAAGTTGGTAGTGAGGGGAGTAAGGGGATTGCTGAGTTGATGAGAAAACAGAGTTTACTTGAAAGGGAAACATTCTAAATAAGCATATTTAAAAAGACCTTCTTAATGGAAGGTCTTTCGTTTTTTAAAGTGTTTTTTCAGCTGTTGTTGAGTTATAGTCTTTACTTGCGTCAACGGATTGAACAAGGTCAGGTCTTTGTGGTGCAGGGAAATCCGCATGACCTGCTTGATATGTAAATGAACTATTTAGACCAATAGATACAATACCTAGTACAGATAATCCTAAAACGATAGAACTAATTTTTTTTATCATTTTAATGCCCCTTTCTCAAACGTTTTTTCTTTTGCTTGTAACGCTTTATGAAAATACTCACTTGCTTTTATATGATTATTTTCATCGTAAAGTTTAATGGCTAACTTTTCTGAATATTCCTGAGTGTAGTTATATAAGGATTCTTTGTCGAAATACGCAATTCCTTCAAGAATAATTTTTTCTAAGTCTTCAGTTGACTTGTTATTGTTAAGGGACTCTAAAATTTTAAAGTGAAGCATATATTCTTCATTGTTAAGTTCTGTACAAATTTTTAATCCTTTTTTAATAAATTCTGAAGCGATATTTATCTCACCAAGTTTAGAATGTTCCCTTGCTTGTAAGAAAATCGCTTTAAAATGTGTAGGCATTTTTGTTGTCACTTCAGATAGATGACGAATAGCTAATGTTGATAAGTTTTGATTAGCATATAGCCAACCTAAGTTATTACGCACTCTTAACAGTAATGATTCTTCACCCTGTTTCTGTAAAATATTGATTGCTGAATTATATTTTTCCTCTGCTTGCTCGTATTGTTTTAAATATACAAATGCTGCACCTAATACGCTTTCACAAGAGGCGACATTCTTTTCATAGCCTACAGCTTTTATGAAGAATTCTTTCGCCTTGGTTGCATACTCAATAGCCTCAATTGGCTGGTAAAAATGATAATAGAAAATAGCCATTCGATAATTAAATTCCCCTTTTTCTAGATCATCAGTGGCATTTACCAGTAGTCTCTCAGCTTTTTCATAATGTTCACTTGCTAAATTATAATTTGTTGTTAAAGTAGCATGAATCGCCTTAAATAAATGATAGTAGTAAGAAAGTTGGTGATTAGGTGAAATGGCGTAAGAATCTATCTTATTGAAACTGTCTTTTGTAATACTTAAACCATCAGTTAAAACTTTGAAACGAAAATCTAGTAGAGAATAGTATAATGCTAAGTTTTCATCTTCTGTAATGTTTAGTTGCTTTTCCTCAATTTCATGCTTTAAGTTTGTCGCCTGGGACACATCTTGTTTTAGCATGGCTAAATACCAGTCATTAAATAATTTTGTAATTTGTTCATTACCTTGTAGTTGAACGTTCATGAAATCCCCTCGCTTTTTGAATATTCTTATAAAATATAGTATCAAAAATAACAATATTTAGAAATACGATTTTTATTTCTCAATATTTGTTTAATAAGATTTTCAGTAAGCCGATTGGAATAGTATTAATTTTGGTTTGGAGTAAAGAAAGGAAATCGGGGAGGGGTATTTTAAAGTTCTAGTTGAGAGGTGGGAATATAAAAAAGGTGTGTTCACACAATTTGTATGAATACACCTTTTTACATATTAAACAATCAAGTCCCACAAAAAGTACGATAAGGACGATTCGTAGGCGCAGGTGTAACGCAGTATTCTTCTTGATCTGTAGCATACGCATAAGGATTTGCTAGAGCTTCAAGAAGTTTTTCCATTACGCTATAGTCGCCATTTGTGACAGCTGCTTCTAGTGCTTCTTCTACGCGATGGTTTCTTGGGATGATTGATGGGTTATTATTTTTCATCATTTCGTAGGCATTTTCTTTCGATTCATCTTGTCTTTCTAATCGAGATTGCCACAGTTTGTACCATTCTTTAAATTCAGAGCTATCGAATAGAGGGGTATTTTCTAACGTATTAAGAGTTAATGAACGGAATGTATTAGTGTAATCCGCTTTATATTTCTCCATCATTTTTAAAAGTTGCTCAATAAGTGAATGATCTTGTTCTTCGTTGCTAAATAGTCCTAATTTCTTTTTCATTCCAAGGAACCACAGGTTTTCATACTGTACGCTAAATTTTGAAATTTCGTCTTGAGCAATTTTTAATGCTTCTTCTTCATCTTCGTGCAGAATTGGTATTAAAGATTCTGCTAATCGCGCAAGGTCCCATGCGGCCATATATGGTTGGTTTCCATATGCGTAGCGGCCTTGTGTATCAATAGAGCTAAATACAGTTCCTTGGTCGTAATGGTCCATAAATGCACAAGGGCCGTAATCAATCGTTTCACCGCTAATCGTTATATTGTCAGTATTCATTACGCCGTGAATAAATCCAACAAGTTGCCATTTAGCGATGAGGCTGGCTTGTTTTTTGATGACTTCTTGTAGCAATGCAGTATATCGGTTTTCAGGATCTTCAATTTCTGGGTAATGTCTTTTTATTGTATAGTCAGCTAGCGATTGAAGATCTTCGATTGAGCCGCGAGCTGCAGCATATTGAAATGTGCCGACGCGTATATGGCTGCTTGCAACTCTAGTTAAAATAGCTCCAGGTAACTTTGTTTCACGATAGGTTGGCTCACCTGTTGTGACAACTGCTAAACTGCGGGTAGTTGGGATATCAAGTGCATACATTGCTTCGCTAATAATATATTCACGTAGCATCGGACCGAGTGCAGCACGACCATCACCACGGCGTGAATAAGGAGTAGGGCCAGAACCTTTCAGCTGAATGTCAAAACGTTTACCTGAAGGAGTAATTTGTTCACCAATTAAAAGAGCACGACCGTCGCCTAACATATTAAAATGTCCAAATTGATGGCCAGCATACGCTTGAGCTAATGGATGAGCTCCTTCTGGTAGTGCATTACCGGCGAAAATCGCAATTTCGGTTTCTTTCTTCAGTTCTTCCGGATTAAAGCCAAGAGATATCGCAAGTGAATGGTTTAGCTTAACTAACTCCGGTGAACTTACGGGAGTAGGGGGGATTTCTGTATAAAATGAATGTGGTAAAGTAGCATAACTATTGTCTAAATTCCAACCTGCTTCATTATTTTTAGTCATTGTATCTCCTCCTTGTTTATTTTTTTATTATGTATGTGTACGTATGTATTCTTTGTAAAATTAGCTAAAAGTATAATATGATATTTCCCCTTGCAATCTATTGTAAGGACTTCACTGCACTATGTCTATTTAACAGCAAATATAAAAACTCCATTTTAAAAAATGGAGTTTTTATTATTACTTAATTTTTACGATTATTTTTCCTTTTGCTCTGCCAGCCTCTGAATATTCCATTGCTTTTTGAGCATCTTCAAATGAAAAAACTCGATCGATTACCGGTTTGATTTTTCCGGCTTCAATATAGTTTGCAATAGTGCGTAGTTGATCTCCGCTTGGCTTCATAAATAAAAATGAATATTGAGCATTATGCTTCTTTTCAAGTGCAGTAAGTTTTTTGCTTGCTAATGAAAATAAGAGTGTTTTGAAAAATCCTGAACCGAATTCTTTACCGAATCGAGCATTCGGCGTACCTGAAACGGAAACAATGTTGCCACCGCTTTTTATAATGTTGAATGATTTTTCAAGTGTTGTACCGCCAATTGTATCAAATACTGCATCATAATTTGTTAGTATTTCTTCAAATTTTTCTGTTTTGTAATTAATAATTTCATCTGTACCAAGAGACTTGACTAAATTCGTACCAGCTTCACTAGCAGTCGTTGTAACAGTAGCGCCCATTATTTTTGCTAACTGAATTGCGAAAGTACCAACACCACCAGATCCAGCGTGAATTAAAATCTTTTGACCTTTTTGTAAGTGCATAATGTCATGTAATGCTTGATAGGATGTTAAGCCAACGAGTGGAATTGACGCAGCTTCCTCAAAACTTAAATTTTTCGGTTTTAAGGCTATATCATCTTCATGAATGGCTATATATTCCGCGAAAGTACCAATCTTATTTTTTCTTGGACGAGCATATATTTCATCACCGACTTTAAAACGAGTTACTTTTGATCCAACCTTCGTAATGACACCGGAAAAGTCATTCCCAAGGATTAGCGGCATTTCATATTTCAGTAACATTTTTACTTTTCCATCGCGTATTTTAAAATCAATTGGGTTAATGCTAGCTGCATGAATTTCTGCGAGCACTTCATACTCATTTATTTCAGGAGTAGGTACCTCTGTCATATGCATTGGGACTTTTCCGTATTTATCAATTATCATCGCTTTCATTTCTTATACCTCCAAATTTCAATAAAATGAAACTGTGGGGGGCTTCATCCCCCACTGATTATCAGCCCTCACCAATCGGACCTTTATGGGCAGTTGATCCCCTATCTAAATTATTTGCTTTCGCTGAATTTTGAGGTGGGGGTCTTACTGCCCGTTAAAGTGGGATAAAAGTTGTGCAATAGCTTTTCAATGTCTAATACAAGATTTTTTAATAAACTTAATTTTGTACGTATATCAATATAATAAAAGTTTTTTGTACCTTCTTTACGCATTAAAATAATACCGGCTTCTCGTAAAATCCTTAGGTGATGTGATACCGCTGGCCGAGAAAGGTGTGTTTGTTTCGTAATTTCTCCTACACGTAATCCGGTTTGACATTCCGTTTCCATGAGAACTAACAAAATAGCTTGACGTGTTTCATCGCCAATTGCCAATAATACTTTTTGAGAATCAATAAAATCTTTTTTTATAACATTTAATTGTTCTTGTTTATTCATTTCAATCACTTTACCTCCAAAAATTAGTCGAAAGGTTTAAAATGATGGACCATTATTTCGATACCGTAATGCTACATAATTGTTGTATGAACTGCAATATTGGGAAAGAAAATCGAGACGAATGAATTTTTTATGTTGAAAATGATAAAGGGGGTAGAAAAGAATTACATATTGGAATGGATAAAGTTTTAAAATAGAAAATGATTTAATAATACGTTGTTTCTAGATGAGGATAGTTAAGCCATTGAACAAAAAATTAAGCGGTCGTAACCCTGTATAATTTTTAGGGTTACGACCGCTTATCATGTTTTTATTATTTTAAAGTGAGTTGTTTCGTTTTACTCTTTCATACATACATAATACAAGCGGATTATAGATATATGAAAGAGTAAAAGTAATTTGGGGCGTAATCTATCTATATGATACTTTAAAATGAAATATAAGTCTATATTTTTGTTGTTTTTTTGATTATATTTATGTCACTGAGCTCAGAACAATGATGTGGAGGATAAATATATGAAATCGAATGATGTACCAGTTTTAATTGTTGGAGGGGGATTATCAGGATTAGCATCTGCGTTATTCCTTGCAAAACATAACATTAAGTACTTACTTATTGAAAGGCATCCGTCTACTGCAATTCATCCAAAAGCGGGTGGAATTACTTTTCGTACGATGGAGTTATTTCGAGAATTAGGTTTAGAACAAAGAATTAGATCAGCGGGTAAAGCGTTAGAAAATTGCCGAGGAAGAATAGCGGTTCATACAATAGCTGAGGCGAATCAGGAAGAATTGGCACAAATGAGGGCGAATCAGTATGAAAATGATGAAAAGTTACTTCAGAAAATAGAAGAGATTAGTCCATCAAAACAAACTGCTTGTTATCAAATTACTTTGGAAAAGATGATGTTACAAGAAGCGAGAACATTAGGCGGAGAATTATCTTTTTATCATGAATTAGTTTCTTATGAACAAAATGAGCAAGGGGTAATCGCAACGATTCGGAATCGCGAAACGGAAGAAGAAAGTATTATTCATTGTGATTATGTAATTGCAGCAGATGGAGCAAAAAGTAAAATACGTAAGGAATTAGGGATTACAACTGAGGGTCGTGGAACCATTGGCGGTTATTATATGAATATTTATTTTGAAGCGGATTTAAGTGAGTTTATACAAGGAGATGCATTTGGTTTTACTATGGTACTTCATCCGGAAGTTCTTGGTGCGCTCATTCCAGTCGATAACGAAAAAAGATGGATTTACCATGTATCCTATGATCCATTAAAAGGAGAGAGACCAGAGGATTTCACTATAGAACGTTGTAAACAAATTATTCAAACCGCAATTGGAAGTACAAATGTTGAGTCAGAAATAGTAAGTGTTTTACCGTGGGAAGCGACTGAAAGTACTGCTACAAAATTTCAAGATAATCGCGTTTTTTTAGTTGGCGATTCTGCACATATTATGCCGCCAACTGGAGGGTTTGGTTCCAATACAGGAATACAAGATGCGCACAATTTAGCTTGGAAATTAGCGGCTGTTATAAAAGGCAAGGCAAAACCAAAATTGTTAGAAACATATCATGAAGAGAGATATCCTGTTGCAAAATTAACGACAGATTATGCGAGTAGTTTACTGTTTCGTGCTGCGAATAGAGAGGAAGGCAGTTTGAATAATATGGATGGTTTAGCTGTTACAGTTGGATATCAGTATTGTTCAGAGGCGATTATAGATGACTCAGTCACTCCACATAGAATGGATAGCGTAGAGTTGAACGGGAGACCTGGAACGCGAGCGCCGCACTTTTGGGGGATGTATAAAGGGAAAGAAGCTTCTATATTAGACTTATTTGGTAACAATTTTGTATTACTTACTGGAGTAGACAATAGCTCTTGGGCTGAAGCTGTATTTGATGTTTCATCTAAATTAGGAATAAATATTAAACTGTATCGAGTAGGGGGAAGTGGAGACTTTATTGCTCAAGAAGATATTTTTAGTAAATTATATGGGATAGAGAATGGCGGAGCTGTATTAATTAGACCAGATGGTTTTATAGGATGGCGTTTGGAAAAAGAGGTAGCAAATCCAGATGCAGTACTTAATGAAGTAATGAATCATTTATTATGTAATTTTTAAGTAACGAGGAAGAATTGTCTTATATAAGGCAATTCTTCTATTATGCTTTCAACTTACAAAATAAAAATATTGTAAGTTGAAAGAGGATGTGTTAATCTTATAACCTAATTGAAATAGTATTTTTTTGCACTTAACTTACAAAAAATAAAAAATGTAAGTTGTTATTGGAATGATATTGTTATGTAAATAAAATGGACGGTGAGAAAAATGACAGATAAGGCGTTAACGAAAAATGTTGTTTTAGATGCAGCGGAAAAAGAGTTAATGAAATATGGATGGAGCAGAACGACACTTGTTAGTATTGCGAAGTCACTTGATGTTAGTCATGCAGCTTTATATTCTTATTTTCGGAGTAAGGCAACGCTGCGCGATGCTATTTTAGAAAGGTGGCTGTTCAAATACTCGGATCAGCTTGAGAAAATTGCAGGAAAAGATGGAGAGACGGAAAGCATTTTACAAGAGTGGTTCTTTCGTTTATTTCAGCTTAAAAAGAAAGAGTTGCTGGAAAACGAAGAGTTATTTACATTGAATAGTTCATTAGTGCAGCAAAAGAATAAGGTAATTCAAAAGCATGAAGAAAGATTAGTTGGACAACTGGAGAATGTGATAAATCGCGGGATAGAGCGCAATGAGATTGAAAAACAAGATAGTTTGTTTTTAGCGCATACGCTATTTTGGTTACTTTCAGTGTTTTATCATCCTGCCTTTTCTGAGAGATGGAAAGAAGAGAGGATAAACGAAGAGTTCCAAAAGTCATGGGAGATTGTTACCTGTGGCATTTTTCGAAAGTAAAAAGTTACGTATCATATAAGGCTTTCAAACAGTATGAGAAGGGGAGATTATATGAGTCATTATAAAGAAGAGAAAAAACGTGTAAATATAGTCATTGAAAAAGTAGATGAAGAACTGAAAGAGCTTGATGGCCGAGTTGGATCGGTGAAGTCTGAAATTGTTAGTATTAGAAAAAACTTTTGGGAAGATGTAAAAGTAAATATAGATAATATTAAAGAAGCGGTTGAAACGGCGGCGAGTATTAGGCAAGAGGCAGAGCTTCTCGCTGAAAGAGAACATACACATCGTCATACGAAAAATGAATATAACCTTTTAATGAAAATAAAAGAAACGCCGTATTTTGGCCGGATTGATTTTAAAGAAGATGATGAAGCGGATGCCGATGAAATGTATATCGGTATCGGCTCTTTTTATGATAAAGAAAATGATGAGTTTTTAGTATATGATTGGCGAGCACCTATTTCGAGTCTTTATTATGATTACACTTTAGGCAGGGCACAGTATAAAGCGCCAATAGGTACGATTTCAGGTGATTTGCTTTTAAAACGTCAATACATGATTCGAAACGGAACGATTCAAAGTATGTTTGATACAGGTGTGACGATAGGTGATGAATTATTACAAGAAGCACTGGGACGAAATGCAAGTGAACAAATGAAAAGCATTGTAACGACAATACAAAGAGAACAAAATCAAATTATTCGAAACGATAAAAGTGATGTGTTAATTGTGCAAGGAACTGCTGGGAGCGGGAAAACTTCAGCGGCACTGCAGCGCGTTGCTTATTTATTGTATCATTACCGCGGCACGGTTTATGCGGATCAAATGTTACTGTTTTCTCCGAATGAGTTGTTCAATAGTTATATTGCAAACGTTTTGCCAGAGCTTGGGGAAGAGAATATGCAACAAACGACGTTTCAAGCGTATGTGGAACATGTGATTGGAAAAAGCTTTACTGTAGAAGATTCATTTGCGCAGTTAGAATACGTATTAACGAAGAAGCATGAAAGTACGTATGAAACTAGAGTGAAGGGAATTCAATATAAATCCTCGGTTGAATTTATGGGACTACTTGAGAAATACGCGAAAAGTCTAGGGGAAAAAGGTTTACACTTTCATGATGTTACATGTAAAAGTGAAGTACTTATAAAAGCAAAATCCATATGTGATTATTTTTATAGTCTAGACATGTCTATTGCTATACCGAATCGAATGCAACTTACAATGGAATGGGTTCTTCGGAAGTTAAATGATTTTGAAAAGATAGAAGCGAAAAAAGATTGGGTGGAACGAGAAGTTCAGTATTTAAATAAAGAAGATTACAATCGCATATATGAAAAAATAGAGAAAGATAATCAATTTGATTATTATGAGAAAGAACATGAGTTATTAACGAAATATGTAGTGAAGAAACATTTTCGTTCGCTACGTAGAAAGGTGAAAAAATTTGCTTTTGTAAATCATCCTGCAATTTTTGAGCAGTTATTTGAAAGTAAGCAGAAAGATATTTTCGTACCAGATTGCTGGGAAGATATATGTAAGCAGACAGTGAAGCGTTTGAAGGATAAACAGCTAGCAAATGAAGATGTTACGCCGTATTTATTTTTAAAAGAATTACTTGAAGGTTTTAAAACGAATCATCTTGTGAAATTTGTATTCATCGATGAAGTGCAGGATTATACATCCTTTCAATTAGCATTTCTAAAACGACTATTTCCGAAGGCGAAATGGACATTACTTGGTGATCTCAATCAAAATATTTTCTCTCATGATTACAATAGAGAGAACAATTTTATCTCCGCATTATTTGCAAATCGTAAAGTAGAAACAGTCCAGCTTAACCGGAGTTATCGATCGACAAAACCAATCATTGAATTTACAAAGTGTATGATTCCAAATGGAAATGATATTGAAGCTTTTAACAGGGATGGTAAGAAGCCCGTTTATATAAAAGTAAGTGATGAACGAGAGCATGTAGAAAATATGATTTTTAAGGTGAAAGAGTTAGAAGAAAAAGGACATAAAACGATTGCAGTTATTTGTAAAACAAATGAAGAATGTATGAAAGTGATGGAGTTAATAGGGAATACATTACACGTCCATCTTATGAAAAAAGAGAATACAACTTATGAGAAAGGCGTTGTTGTTATTCCTGCTTATTTGGCGAAAGGGATAGAATTTGACGCTGTTATTATATTTGATGCTTCTCATGAAAGTTATTATAGGGAGTCTGAACGCAATTTATTTTACACAGCATGTACGAGGGCGATGCATGAATTATATGTATATTATGCCGGGGAGCTAACGGAATTTCTTACACATGTTCCAGAGGAATTATATATAAGGGAGAGATGTTAAATGGCGAATCAATATAATACTTTTCAAAATTGTAGTAAAGAAGTGTCAATGTTATTACCACTTCCGAAGTATGTAAAGTTAGTACGGGAGCATGAAGAATTACGTGACGGTGTACAAGTTTTCATCAAGCGCTATCAGGCGGAAGAGTTGTTACATTATGGCGGTGCTCATATTACAACCATTACTACTCAAAATGATAAGTGTTTATTAAGTTATACGAATATGATGCCGGTATACTCAAATAAACTGCCTCGTAAAGATGATGCTGAACAAATAGCAATGGATGTAATGGAAAAGGTTGATCAACAATATGCAAGTGGTTTAACTTTAATTCGTATAGAAAAACAAACGAGACAGTATAAAGGTGAAGGAGAAATTGTTACTTTTCCTGTTTTATGGGTGAAAATGATGCATGATAATGGGAGTTTTAACTGGGTGACAATTGGAGGCGACGGACAAATCATCGAATTTGAGCGTGAAGTACGCTGGGATTATATGATGAGTCGTCGTCAAACGGAAATGTGGTATTACGATGATTGGGTGTTGGCACGTATGGGAAAGGGTCCGCAGTTAATGCCGCCGTTTGCTTTAGTATAGAAAATATCTATTTAAATAATATTCACAAATATTAATAGGTTTGGTATGATTAATTTCGACAAGTTAATCGAGGCCGGAGATATTTGAGATAAGCCATAAATTTATTTAGGGATACAGAAGTGTCCTTTAAATAATTTATGGCTTTTTTTATTGATGAACTGTAATCAATAGGAAGTTACATGTGAATAGGGGGGATATGGAAAATAAATAGTATAGTAATAACATAGGGGAATTATATTTGTAAGATTGGAATTTTAATATAAACTTATAAAAATGATGAAAGTATATCTTCTATTTCGTGTAAATCTCATTAACTTGTTGAAATTTGCAGCGTAGGAAGGATTAGAAGGATGAGAAAAATTATTAGCGTGTTAGTTATCTTCTTTATGACGGGAAGTATCTTTGCTGGGGGAGCTGTTCATGCGAAAGCAGAAGGGAAGCATGAATGGAATACGAATAAGTTTTTAAATATTGCACATCGCGGAGCAAGTGGACATGCACCTGAGCATACTTTTGCTTCTTATGATCTTGTGAAAAAAATGAAAGCGGATTATTTGGAATTAGATATTCAGTTAACTAAGGACGGCCAGTTGATTGCAATGCATGATACAGCAGTTGATCGCACTACAAATGGAACAGGTGAAGTACGAGATAAAACATTAAGTGAAATAAAAAGCTTAGATGCAGGATCTTGGTTCAATAAAGCTTATCCAGAAAAGGCTAAGCAAGAGTACGTTGGTCAAAAGGTTCCGACTCTTGAAGAAATTTTCCAAAAGTACGGAAGAAGCATGAAGTATTACATTGAAACAAAATCACCAGATGTGTATCCAGGAATGGAAGAGAAATTATTAGCTTTATTAAAAAAATATAATTTAGTAGGTCAAAACATGTCTTCTAGCCGTGTTATGATTCAGTCATTTAGTAAAGATAGTTTAACAAAGATTCATAGTATGAATAAAAATATTCCGTTAGTTCAACTGCTTTGGTATTATCCAAATGAAAACAATGAGATTGTTGAATGGTCTGGCATTACACATGAACCGAAACGTGTAACAAATGAAGATTTTCAAGAAATTAAAAAGTATGCAGTTGGTATTGGACCGAACTTACGCAATGATAACGGAGAACTAATTATTGATGAGTCATATATGAAAATGGCTAGAAATAATGGTCTGTTAATTCACCCTTATACAATTAATGAGAAACCAGATATGAGATTGTTAATGAAATGGGGTGCTACAGGAATGTTTACAAATTATCCTGATCGATTACATAGTGTGTTAAAAGAAAAATAAATAGGAGAAAAGGTATACCGAGGTTTTGGTATACCTTTTTCTATTATGCTAGATTATAGTAGTAGGATACATATTCTTCTAAACCTTCAACCTCATTTTCAGGTGGCTCAATGCCGCCTTTTCTACCGTAGCAAATATTTCTCAAGTATTCTCCAAAAATCATAGAGCGGCTTTTCTCATTTTCCATCCAATTATATCTATTAATTATAAACTCACCATCGAAACTTGTATCAAATGTATATGGGATACAAGTAATAGTTTTAGGTAAATGTTTTTTTAATACTCTGTATTGCCGACCAGCGCCTAAGCTTTTGCAAACAAATAGTAGCTGATTAATCTTTGTAAAATCAAAAATCTTTTTCGCTTCTATTACATTAGCGATAGAATGGAGGGAGTTTTTCTCGAACATGATAGCATCTTTTGGTACGCCATGTTCAATTAATTTAGTTACAATTACTTCTGCATCTGACAAATCCCCGTAATTCCAGCTCGGATGTTTCATGCCATGCAAACTAGTACCACCTGTAACGATAATTTGATTTCCTAAACCTTGTCGGTAAGCTTCTAGAGGAGCTTGCCAATTGCCGGGATGAGAACCGCCGAAAACGAAAATAGCATCACATTTTTGTGTTGTTATTTCTTTTAGAAAAACGATTTCTGTAATTTGATCGATTTGTTTTTTCGTAAGAGTAGGGACATCAGGATATTTAGGTATTACCATTTGAAAACCTCCTATAAAGTAAAACGATAAATTCATTATATAGCGATTTTATTAAGTGGAAAAAGGGAAGCTTTTCATTTGAAAGTACCCCTTTTAAGATAACTCTCCAATAAACCAAATCTCTTTTTTATCGATTGCATCTTCATCATAAATGACTTCTAGAAAGTGCAACATTTGGGCAGTAGGGCAAATTGAAATTCCCCAAGTTTCCCAAAAATTAATTTCAATTGAAAGAGGGATCCATGTTTGAAATTCATTATTTCTATTGAAAAAAATTTGAAAGTAGTCATCGTTTTTAAATACGATAATTTGCGATCTCCATAAATTTTCTATAGAAATTATAGTAACAACTCGATATGTATGTGTATCACTTGGTTTTATTTTTATTAAATGATTTACTCGATCTATTAAGGTTTGTATACATAATCGTTTTACTTTTCTAGGTGTTTTATGAGACTCGATAAAAGCTTGAGAAACTGGTAAAGGCATATACCAATATTCATCGTTATAGAAAGTAGAAGGGAACGTTTTTGTATGTTCCTCAATGCGCTTAATCATAGTGTTTGTTTTTCGTTTCATACCACGTATTTTCTTTTCATGCATTGTGAGTCATCTCCATAAATTTTTGTAATGCAGCTGAGCGAAATATATCGTTTCTAGTAATGAAAGTAGTAGGAACTTTTTTGAAGCTATTGGGTAAAGGATTGAATGATACGTCATGTTCATGCCCCTTTAAAATTGATTTCATCATAATCGCTACGCCCATACTTGATTTTACACATGCAAGTATAGCTTCGATTGTCCCGAATTCTAAAACTCGTTTAGGTGAGATGTCTTCTTCTTGAAGCCAGTCTTCTAATAAACTTCTATAATAGCACCCGTGACTAAAAGCAAGTAAATTCATATCTTCTATGTCTGTAAGAGAGGACAAAGGTTTTTTACTAATAAGAACCAATTCTTCTTCATGAAATACAGTTGTATGGAGTTCAGCATGCTGAGTAGAGCCAGCTATAAACGCTCCGTCTAGTTTTCGCTCGAATACAAGCTTAATTAGTTGTTCAGTCGTATTTGTTTCTAAAATTAAATCGACTTTTGGGTATTTCTCATAGTAGGCCGTTAATATAGAGGGGAGCCTTACCGCAGTTGTAGATTCTGTACATCCGATTGTCAAAGTGCCTTTAGGATCAGTTCCATTACTTTGAACCGCTTTTATAGATTGATCCATTAAGTGGATAATTTGTTTGGCGTACGTTAATAAAATCTCACCGTTAGAAGTTAAAGTTACACCTTTTCCGTTACGGTAAAATAAAGGCACGCCTAATTCATTTTCTAGTTGTTTCATACGCATTGTTACGCCTGATTGTACGTAGTTCAAATTTTTCGCTGCGTGAGAAATATTATTTTCCTTCGCGACCTCGTAAAATACAGTTAAATCTTTTATGTCCACGTATCATCCCTCCGAAAAGGTATCAATTTTTTTGATGGATTATATGATGAATCTTTATTTTATATGATATCAGAACTTTCATACAATGGAAGGGGGGAGGGATTATTATGTTGATTGAAGAAAGGGTGAATCGTACTTATAAATGGGTTATGTTAATTGTTGCGACGATTGCTCAAACAACAGCGACACTTATAACGTATGGTGTCGGGGTTTTCGCTTTATTTTGGAAAGAAGAATATGCACTTACGAATACGGAGAGTGGATTGTTAGTAAGTGTTGTAAATGTTGGGCCGTTATTTTGTATGCTTTTTGTCGGTCGGCTACTTGATCAATATAATGAAAAAATATTAATTTCTATCAGTTCATTTTTGCTAGGGAGTTCACTTTTACTGACTAATATAGTAAATGGATTTAATGGGTTATTATTTGTACTTTTATTAATGGGCATGTTTTATAGTGTTTCCCAGCCAGGAGGAAGTAAAGTGATTTTAAAATGGTTCCCAAAAGAAAATCGTGGGTTAGCGATGGGGATAAGGCAAGCTGGTATACCGATTGGTGGCGCGTTAGCGGGAGTGCTAATCCCGTTTCTAACAATACAATATAATGTGACTTACGCGATCAATAGTATTGCATGCATTTGTATAATTGGAGGATTATTATTTTTTGTGTTTTATAAAGAGTCATATGTACAGGAGGAAGCAAGGAAAGAACATATTAAAATTTCTTTTTGGACGCAGCTAAAAGTAGTGATATGTAAAAAAGAGTTGTATCCAATATATATAACGGGTATTTGTATGATTTCATTGCAAATGGTGTTAGTTGGACACTTTATGAAATTTTTAGTAAAGGAACAATCTATCACATCTATTGTAGCCGGAACAGTATTTTCAGTTATGTTCTTTTCTGGAATGATTGGCCGTGTTATATTAGCGTCTATTAGTGATTTGTTTTATAATGGAAATCGGCGCACGCCATTATTTATAGCTGTCTGTGCTTCTATCGGCTTAATTCTATTGTTAGTAATGAGCATACATACAGTAACGAGTGGAGTATTGTATGGTGTAAGTGCATTGCTAGGTTTCTTTTCAATTGGATGGTTTAGTCTTTTTATAGCCGAAGTTGCTGAGTTGGCTAGGGAAGATTCTGTTGGGATAACAGTTAGTTTGGCACTTACATTCAATCAAATTGCTATTATTGTTGCACCTATTTTATTTGGTTATATTGTAGATAAGAAAGGGTATACGTATGCGTGGTTGTGTATAGTAGTATTACTATGTATCTCAGCAGTCAGTTTATATAGAAAAAACAAAAAATAAAAGAAAGTTAGCAATGTAAATTTTTTATGAAGAAAGTCTAAAGAAATGCCGAATGAGCGACATTTCTTTTTTATATGTTGTATAATTAAAATATAAATGAGATTCATTTTCAGTTACGTTCATTTTCTCTTTCGAAATTGCCTGTTACTTTAGCCATAATGAGTTGTTTTTCTGTATCATTATGTGCATGATTTATTTTGTATAAAAATTTGTTAGCGTCATTTCCTTTTAATATTATAATCTGTTTTATGTAATATTCAATTAAAACTATGTTATTTTTTGTTACCCTGTAATGAAATATCCTATCATTTAAGCGATTGCGTTTGTCAGTATTTTTCATCGTAACAACTCCGTTTCTTATCGTGTGTAACAAATGTTACATAAGATGTTGAAATTATAGTAGGGTGCATCCGATTGTAAGGTGGAAATTTTGCAAGAAAGAAATACAATAGAGAGTAGCTAAAAACTGAATATGAGAAAAAGGAATCTAGTTCATTTAGGTGAATAATAGGTAGTATTATAAAATATTTGAAAATAAAAAGATATAGAACAGAATGGATGTACGTTAAGTGAAACTATATAAAAGAGGGTTCCTATTATGCTAAAGAAATGGTTAATCGTTTTCTTTGTTTTTGCTATTTTTTGTGGGAGTGTCGTTGCACTAATACATGCAAATAAAGGTAAGAAATATGATATAAAGGCATTTTCTAATTTAAATAGTAAGCAAAAGGACGATATGCAAGAAGTTGATGCAACTGAGAAAAAACGCTATGAAGCTGTAGCTGGAAAACTAGATCAATATTTAAAAGATAAAGGATTTAATGGGAGCGTTCTTGTAGCTAGTAAAGATCATGTGATTTTACGAAAAGGTTATGGATATGCGAATGTGAAAGATAAAGTAGTAACAACGCCAAGAACGAAATATCGTATTGGTTCTATTACGAAAACGGTCGTTGCAATATCTATTATGCAGCTAAAAGAAAAAGGGAAATTAAACATTGAAGACAATGTAAATAAGTATATTCCATCGTTTCCAGCAGATAAAAACATTACGTTACGAAATCTATTAACACACACATCTGGCTTGCCAGATCAAGGACAAGGTAGGGTGGATGCAGGGTCACGTTTAAAGTTAGTAACGTGGATTGGAGCGCAAAAATTGCAATTTCCTGCAGGGACAGGCTGGAAATATACAGACTATAATTACATGGTGCTTGCATATATTGTAGAAAAAATTACGAATAAACCGCTCGCTGAATACGTCAAAGAAAATATTTTTACTTCTGCTGGCATGCATGAATCTGGAATGGGGGCGACTCTCCCAGAAGATATTTTTTTAGCAGAAGGTTATACGAGAAAAGATAATGAATTAATAGCTGCACCCCGCTTAAAAATGAACTGGTTGTATGGGTGTGGTGAAATGTATACAACTGTTGAAGATATGAAAAGATTAGATGAGGCAATAATGGATGGAAAGCTGTTATCTAAACAAAGTGTATTAGATATGTTTACGGCATCACCTGCAAGAAGATATGGATTTAGTTTCTATACGTATCCAGATTATTATCATAACCACGGCGTATTAGCGGGGTGGAATACTTTTAATAATTTTAACTGGGATAAAAAAACGTTTGTCATATTATTCTCTAACGTTCAAAATGGTATGAATGATGCATTTAATCAAGAGTTTAGGAAAATGGCGAATGATTTAATAGAAGGAAAATAATAATTTGAAAATCGGTATTGATATGTAATTATCAATACCGATTTTTTTGTTTGGAGATGTTAAGTTTGCTGAAGAAGTAATGATGAAAGGGGAATATTAGAATAACTTTGTATAGAAAGTTAAATGATATGGATGTTAAATATAGGAAAGTTGCTGTGTGAAGTTCATCTATACGTAATGAATTTATGCGGAAAAATAATTGGTAAATTTTACATCGGTAAAAAAGCTTGAGCTTCACACTATGTGAAGCTTTACATTATTGAAGTAACAAACAGGAGGTTAGAAAAATGAAAAAAGCAATAAAGTTTTGTTTAATAGCTACACTCTCTACAGCGATTGTTAGTGGATGCTCTTTTGAGGGGAACAATGAAAATGCTAAGGGGAAAGAAGGAGAAAAAGTAGAGATACAGAAAACCGTCGGAAAATATACGATGCCAGATGAAAAAGATAAACATGAAGGTACATGGCTGCAATGGCCTCATGAATACACATATGGTGAAGAGTATAAGCAGGAAGTTGAACCGATTTGGGTTAAGATGGCAAGTGCTTTAACTGAGGGGGAAAAAGTCCACATTGTTGCATACGACGAGGAGGAGAAAGAGCGAATCAATAAACTTTTAATAGATAAAGGACTGAATATGGATAAAATTGATTTCTTTATCGCTCCTACTGATGATGTATGGGCACGAGATAGTGGACCAATCTTTGTTTATGACAATAATAAAAATTTGAAAATATTAGACCCAGCATTTAATGGGTGGGGAAAGAAAACGCCGTACAAAAATGATGCTCGTATACGTGAAAATGTGAGTAAACAATCAGGAATTGAAAGAATTGATTGGGGGAAATTTGTCCTTGAGGGCGGCGCAATTGAATTAGACAGCAATGGGACTGCTTTATTAACTCGAAGTGCGGTAACGAACAAAAATAGAAATCCTAATTTATCAGAAAAGGAAATTGAAAAATATATAAGTGACCTGGGTGTGACAAACTTTATTTGGTTAGACGGAGTGCCTAATTTAGATATTACTGATTTTCATATTGATGGGTTTGCTAAATTCCATAATAAATCTACCATTGTAACGATGAAAGAAGATGACCTAGCCGAATGGGGTTTATCTAATAAAGATATGGATACATTGTTAGATGCAAAAAATGCTTTAGGAAAAAATATAAGTATGAATACTTACCGCTTAGTAAAGAAAAGGTTGTATTAGAAAATGGACAAACTCTCGATTATAAGGGATCATATATCAATTATTATATTGGAAATACAGTAGTGTTGGTGCCTAATTATAATGATCCGAATGATAAAATCGCAAACGATACGATTCAGAAATTATATCCAGATCGTAAAGTAGTCGGTATTGATGTGAGAGAGCTTTATAAAAATGGCGGTATGATTCATTGTGTGACACAACAACAACCGATTGCATTGAAGTAATAGATTGGAATTTCGTTGTGCTGCTATATAGACAAAATAGGTGAAATATTATCTTTGCCTATTTTGTCATGTTTTATTTTTTGCAAAAAGGGAGTAACGGTATTGAAAGAGATAATCTTAACTAGCTTCATAATGATAGGGATTATGATTCTATTATTAAATTTCATACTTTCATATGAATTCTTAATATTGTATTTTAAAATCCTGTCAATAGTCGATCTTTCGCTTAACTAAGGTTTTGTATATATAATATTTCACCGTACTATATCCACCCAAGAAATGTTGAGGAAGAGTGGGCTACTTAATTACTATAAAAAAGCGAGGGAAAGAAAATGGAACAAAAACAAAAGGGAATTATTTTTACTGCGATACCAGATGAATCAAATGAATATTATGAACCGTTTTATGAAGAAATTATTTATTTTAATGAAAATTTAAATAAAAAAAAGGGAGCTACAGATCAATTTATTTCTTTATCTGTTGAAGAACAAGACTTTTATACAAGCTTTTTTGAATATAATGATATTTGGCTAAGAGATGTAGCGCCAGTTGTAAAGAATCATCTTGTTAAATTTAAATATCGACCAAATTATTTGCCAGGTGATCAAGGGAGATATTTAGATCAACATTTTAATAAATGGTTGAAAAAGAACGACTTTGAATATGTGAAGTCCCCGTTAATATTAGATGGTGGTAATCTGATTTGGAATAAAAAAGATACCATTATAGTAACAGAACGCATATTTGATGATAATGATGATTGGACAGAAGAGGAAATTATTGAGCAATTAGAGTGGGATTTAGATGTAAGCCGGGTTATTATTATTCCTGCTGAAGAAGGAGATGTACTGGCACACGCAGACGGAATGGTTAAATTTATTGATGAACATACGATGTTTATTAGTGATTTTTTAGGGGATCATGAATTTAGATATCATGTTCAAGAGATTATTCAAGAGCAAATGCCAGAAGCTGAATTTATAGTTGTTCCTTCCTCATATACAGAGAAAGGGCAATATGATCAAGAAATAGCGTCGGCAAAAGGATTATATATAAATATGTTGGAAACATGTGATGCTCTTTACGTCCCTAAGTTTGGGCTTGCCAAAGATAGAGAAGTTTTATGATATATTCAACAACATACAGAGAAACAAGTTATTCAAATTCATGTAGGAGAAATATCGACCATGGGAGGCGCAATGAATTGTTTAACGTGGTATTGTCCGAGTCATTTGTTACCTTCAAAGATGAAAAAATTGAACAATCAGAATGAAAGTTCTTCAATTAGAAAGTTTTTAGATTGGTTTTAATAATAAAGTTTACAAAAGAAAATGTATTCAAGGGGTATGTATATGTATACAATTACTGAATTTTCTCGGATTTGTAAAATGAGTACACGGATGCTAAGGCATTATGATAAAGAGGAAATATTGAAACCGGCATATGTAAATCCGGTAAATGGATATAGATTTTATGAGCAAGGGCAGCTAGAGATAGCACTGAAAATTAAAAAGCTGAGGGAGTACAAGTTTCCTTTGCCGAAAATTAAAGTAATACTGCAGTCATCAGATCAAGAGTCATTCATTCACCATATGCAGGCGCAAATTATCGAGTTGTCTCATGAGGTGAAACAAAATTTACAAGTTATTTCTGAAATGAATGAGATGGTAAATATGAATACGGCTTTAAATATTGCTCGTCATAGAAGTTACAATATATTAATTGGGATGAGAAATGAAATAACAGTAATTGCTCAAAGGTTACAAATAGATATAGATTATATGGATGATTATTTTTATGATTTATATGAAGAAGTACAAAAAAGTAGTTTGCAAATAGTAGGCTCTCCTTCTACAGTTTTTTATGATGAAGAGTTTATGCCGGGTCACAGTGATATTGAATTACGAATTCCGATTATGGATGGTGACGATAAAAATGAATTGCAAGGATGCGAAATAAAAAAGATACATCAACATCAAATTGTTACTACTTTGCATTATGGTAGTTATGACTATATAGGTTATGCTTATATGGCATTAGAAGAGTGGGTGGAAAAGAACGGTTATACAATAGATGGTCATCCATATGAAGTTTATATAAAGGGACCCGAATGTGATTGTTTAGTAGAAGAGTATGTGACACAAATTTGTTTTTTAGTTACGAAAATAGCATGAGGATAAAGTGATTCAAATGAGAAAGCATGCAGAGCATATACTCTGCATGCTTTTTATAATGCTGAAAATTCTTCAACAAGTTCACTAAAACGATTTAATGCGCTTTCAATCGGTTCTGGCGTAGTTAAATCAACACCAGCTTTTTTCAATAAGTTTAATGGGTAGTCTGAACTTCCGCCTTTAAGGAATTCAATATAATGTTTTTGAGCATTTGGATCGCCGCTCAATAACTTATCGGCAATTTGGATTGCAGAAGCGAATCCAGTTGCATATTTGTACACGTAAAATGGACGATAGAAATGCGGTATTCTAGCCCATCCGTATTTTACTTCTTCGTCAAATACGAGGGAGTCGCCATTATATTCTCTAAACAAGTTTTCGTAAACCTCGCTAAAGGTTTGGGCATTTAATGGTTTACCTTGCTGTGCCATTTCATGTGTGATTTTTTCAAACTCAGCGAACATGATTTGTGTAAAGAAAGTGCCTTTAAATTTGTCGATGAAGTGATTTACTAAATGGTTACGTACATCAGCATCTTTTGCTTCTTTTAATAAATGATGAATTAATAGCACTTCATTTACTGTAGAAGCGACTTCTGCGACGAAAATAGTATAGTGTGCAGAAATTCTTGGTTGGTATCCGTGTGAATAGTGCGTATGCATACCGTGCCCGCATTCATGAGTAAGAGTGAAAAGGCTATTTAAATCATCGTGATGATTTAAAAGAATGAATGGATGAACGCCGTATACACCAAAGTTATAAGCCCCGGAACGTTTTCCTGGCGTTTCTCTCACATCGATATAACGTTTATCTTTAAAGCTCTTTAATGTTTCAATATATTCTTCACCTAAAGGGGCTAGTGATTCAATCATGATGTCAAACGCTCTATCGTATGGAATGTCCTGTTTTACACCAGATACTAAATCAACACTTAAATCGTACTGGCGTAGTTCATCTACATTTAATTTTTCTTTTCGAAGTTTATTATAAGTATGTAAAGAATGAATGTTTTTTTTCGTTGTATCAATTAGGTTTTCATATACTTCTTTCGGAACCATATCGCCAAATAATGATTTTTCTAAAGCTGATGGATAGTTTCTTAGCTTAGAAACAGTAACATTATTTTTAATAGCTGCAGATAAAGTAGAAGCGATAGAATTCTTTAATTGAACGTATGGTTTGTAATAAGCTTTATAGGCTTCTTTACGTTTTTCACGGTTCTCATCTTCTATTAACTTTGCATACATTCCTCTTGTTAAAGTAACTTTTTCTCCATCATTAGTAGTCACTTCACCAAATAGTATATCTGCATTATTTAACATGCCATATGTATGTTGCGGAGAGGAGAGCGCTTCGCCCATTTGTGATAAAATCTCTTCTTGGTCTTTATTCAATACGTGTTTTTTATAACGATATAATTCAAATAAGTCTTCTTTATAATATTGTAAGCCCTCTGCTTCTTCTATGTAAGATTGTAATGTGTTTTCATCTACGCTAAGTAAGAATGGAGAAAAGAAAGATTTAGCTGCACTTACTTTCACTTGTAATTGTGTTACTTTATCGACAAGAGATTGAGCGTCAGTATCGCGTGTATCAAGATCAGATTGTAATCGTGCATAAGCGAACATTAAAGTTATTATGCTAGAAATTTCTTCACTCTTTGTTAAATAGGCTAATAAACTATTGCCATCGTGAATATTTCCATTAAACTCGTGTAATTCTTTCGTTAATATTTCAATTTTATGAAAATCGCTTTCCAAATCTTCAATGGTATCGTAAATATCCGTTAAATCCCATTTTTCTTTATCCGCTACTTGTAGTCGATCTTTAAGTTCTGTCATAATCATTTCCTTTCTAAATATGTAGTTATATTCCTATATAACTATGAAATACAACAAATTGCAAAAAATCCCTGCTGAAAATTGAAAAGCCTTGCTAAAATGGCAAGGCTTAAAAAATTATAATGTAATTCCGAATTTTGCATGTAAAAGATTTTTATATTGCACATCTGTAATTTTTTCTTTCATTTTTTTACCGTTTTTCGCTATTGTGAGACTATCCTTTGTTAAAGATGCATGCCCATCTTCAGTTAGTTTTACAATGAGAGGTACTTTGTTAAATGGTGAGTCCTCATGTTCAACGATAATTTTTTGTGCTGCATTTGCTTTTTCTTCATCCACTTCTTCTATATAAAATGCATAGCCTAACGTCCAATCATCAGTAGAAGATTGATCCAAAAACTCATTGTTTTTACGCATCTCTAACATGTAGTTTCCTTTTTCGGTCATTTCTTTACGAATACGATAATCTCCTGTAATGGAGTGAATGACTTCACCTGAGAAAGGAACAGGTGCAAGAGGTAAGTATGATCCGAATCCAACTTCAATTAGATAAAGCTCATTATGATGTTTTAAAACGGTTGCGATATGGCCAGAATCAACAGCCCATATGGAGTTTGCAGCGTTATACACTGTTCCTGAAACGAGATGAACATCAAATCCAGCGTCTTTAAGGAAGTAATACATAGTAGGATTGAGTTCATAACAAAGACCGCCGCGGTTGTTTACTAAAATTTTTTCTTTCAGATTGTCTTTAGATATTTGCGTAAAGTTGTTTTCGAGAATATTTAAGTTTTCAAAAGGGACAGTTTGTGCCATTGCGTACATAATGTTAGGTAAATCTTCAAATGAAACTTTGTCTTTTTTTTTCTATATGTAATCGTGCGAAAAATTGTTTTTGAAAGTCTGTCATGGAAATCCCTCCGTTAAACGATTTATATATATTGTATCTAATATTGCAAGAGGAAACATCTGCATATGTGCGTACGACTAAAGTATGACACCTTTACTTCTTGCTATACATATAGTATGATGATTTCAGTAAATTAGATTTCAATGACCATAATATAAAATAATGAGAGGTGCTTTTTGTGAGTGCGGTAGGTACTAAATAGGAAAAATTGAATGAAATAAATCGGATAAGAACAGGGGATTTTTATGTATACCATACCCCTAATTTTGTCATGGATTTATTTCGATACCTATGAAGATACCTACAATACTTTATAAAGCGTGTAATAAGGGGATTTCCATCCGTTTTTTTATGGTTTATTTCCCCATATGTTATTACTCATGCCTTGTAAATGTAAAAGCTGCGGTATCCCCGCAGCTTTTTTGTGTATATTTTTAATGTTTAAAAATGGTAATTGAATCATGTAGAACTCATTGAAATCTAATGAGTAGGTATCTTCATTTATGATAGAAATCAATCATAGTGAGGAGAAACAAAATGAATACGATGACTTTTGAAAAGTTACAATATAACGAATTAAAGGATATAGTGAAATCTTATTGTGTAAGTGGATTAGGAAAAGAATTAATAAATAAATTAGAGCCGAGTACGAGTATAAAAGTAGTAAGGAATCGATTAAATGAAACGACAGAAGCACGAGCTATATTAGATGCAGAAGGGCATGTGCCTTTTTTCGGTATTTCAAATATTGCTAGTACAATTCAAAAATTAGAAAAAGGGATGATTTTAGATCCAGAAGAATTAGTAAGTGTTTCAGACTTTTTACGTGGATGTAGAAAGATTAAAAAGTTTATGTTAGATAAAGAATTTTTTGCGCCAGTATTAGCTTCTTATGCAAATTCAATGACTGAATTTAAAAGTATTGAAGAGGAAATTAATTTTTCAATAAAAGGTAATAGTATTGATTCTGCCGCTAGTAAAGAGTTAAAACGAATTCGAAATAACATTGATTCGGTAGATGGGAAAATAAAAGAACGTTTAACGAAGTTTTTAAATAGTAGTGCAAATAAGAAGTATATTCAAGAATTCTTTATTAGTAAAAAGGACGATAGGTACACGATTCCGATTAAATCTTCTTATAAAAATCAAGTTGCGGGAAGTATAGTTGAAGCGTCCGCTAAAGGTTCTACTGTATTTATAGAACCGCATACGGTTACAAAGTTAAATGTGGAACTCGCAAGTTTGAAAGCAGAAGAAGCGATGGAAGAATATCAAATTTTAGCGACTTTATCAGGAATGGTAGTAGAAAATATTTATCATATAAAAATTAATATGGAATTGATTAGTCAGTATGATATGGTGTTTGCGAAAGCGAAGTTTAGTAAATCAATCGATGGAATAGAGCCGAAGTTAAATGATCATGGCTACGTTCATTTAGTAAATTGTAAGCATCCGCTTTTAAGTGGAAAAGTAGTACCATTAAACTTTGAAATCGGTCAAAACTATCGTAGTTTAATTATTACAGGGCCGAATGCGGGCGGGAAGACAATTGTATTAAAGACGATTGGATTGTTAACATTAGCGACAATGTCAGGTTTGCATATTGCCGGAGATAAAGAAACAGAAATTGCTATTTTTGAAAATGTATTTGTAGATATTGGTGATAATCAAAGTATCGAAAATGCATTAAGTACATTTTCATCACATATGAAAAATTTATCTGAGATTATGAGGATGTCAAATAATAATACGTTGCTACTATTTGATGAAATAGGAAGCGGGACTGAACCGAATGAAGGAGCAGCACTTGCAATTTCTATTTTAGAGGAGTTTTATCTTGCTGGATGTATTACAGTTGCGAGTACGCATTACGGTGAAATTAAACGTTTCTCAGAAATGCATGATGATTTCATGAACGCAGCAATGCAATTTAATAGTGAGACACTAGAACCGCTTTATAAATTAGTAATCGGTAAATCAGGTGAAAGTAATGCGCTTTGGATTGCAAATAAAATGAACGTAAGAGAACATGTACTGAAAAGAGCGAAAGAGTACATGGGAAATAAAGAATATGCATTAGAAAAAGTGAATGAAAGTAAAATTAGAAAACCGAAATTCGTGCAAGAAAAAAGAGAAAATCACTACGAGTACAAAATCGGTGATCGTGTAAATTTATTAGATTACGATGATTTTGGTATTATCTATAAGGAAATAGATAATTTCTATAATGTTGTTGTATATTATAACGGCGACTTTGTTGAAGTGAATGTAAAACGTATTACGTTAGAAGGAGCGGCAAAAGAATTATACCCAGAGGGATACGATTTAAATACACTATTTGTCGATTATAAAGAAAGAAAAATGCAGCACGACATTGAGCGTGGATCGAAAAAAGCGCTTCGTAAAATCCAAAAAGAAATAAGGAAGAATAGAGGATAAATTAAAATGGTAACGATTAGACAAGAACAACAAACTGATTATAGAAAAACGGAAGAAGTTGTACAACAAGCATTTTTGAATGAAGAATTTAGTGATAAAAAGGAACATGAACTTGTAAAGCGTATTAGAGAATGTGACGCGTTTATTCCTGAGTTATCTATCGTTGCGGTAGACGAAGAAATAGTCGGGCATATTATGTTATCTAAAATTACGATAGAACAAGATGGAGCTTCTGTAGATTCATTAGCGCTTGCACCAGTATCAGTTGCCAGGGGCTATCAGAAAAAAGGAATTGGTGGAAAGCTTATAGTAGCTGCGTTAGAAAAAGCGAAAGAACTTGGATACGGATCAGTTGTAGTATTAGGACATTCAGAGTACTATCCGAAATTTGGTTTTAAGAAAGCAAGTGAGTGGAATATAAAAGCACCATTTGAAGTGCCAGATGAAGCGTTTATGGCGGTTGAGCTAAGTGAGAACGCTCTGCAAGGTATAGAAGGAGTTGTGCAATATTCGAGTGCATTTGCTGAGTAGGAGTATTGTTTAAAAAAAATGTAATCATAAAAGATGCTATCTTTTTGTAGGGATATACAGAAAGATAGCTTTTTTATTAAACAAATGCACTTACGTATATTTTGCTCAATGAATAATTAAGATGGTAAAATTGATATAGAAATGTAAAGGGAGAGAATTGAATGAAGAAGCGAGAAACAAATAGCAATGAGAATGTAGTTACGTTATATGTTACAAGACATGGTAAAACAATATTAAATACGAACCATCGCGCGCAAGGTTGGGCAGACTCTCCGTTAGTAGAAAAAGGTGTGGAAGTTGCCACGAATTTAGGAATGGGATTAAAAGATGTTCATTTTATGAATGCGTATAGTAGTGATAGCGGCCGAGCGATTGAAACTGCTAATTTAGTATTAAAATATAGTGAGCAATCAAAATTGAAACTTGAGCAAAGGAAAAATTTACGAGAATTAAATTTCGGTATTTTTGAAGGTGAAAAGCTTGAAAATATGTGGGATGTGGTTGGAAAAGCTGCGGGCGTTGCATCACCAGAAGAACTTATGAAGTTTTCTATTCAAGAAGTAATTAATCTTATTAGAGCAGCAGACCCTACGAAACAGGCGGAAGATTGGGAATTATTTTCTACTCGTATAAAAGCAGAGATAGATAAAATTAGTGAAGAAGCTGCTAAAGATGGTGGCGGTAACGTTTTAGTTGTTGTTCATGGGTTGTTGATTACTACCTTAATAGAAATGTTAGACAGTAGTAAAACAAAACTTGGAGTGGAAAATGCTAGTGTAACGAAGATTGTATATCAAGATGGAACATACACAGTCGAGTCGGTTGGAGATATGAGTTATGTTGCAAAAGGGACAGAAAGTGTGGAAATATAAAGTGAAACTTTAATCAGTGGGGGGCTTACTGCCCATTAAAGCGGGATAAAAATAAGAAAAGGAAGATAGAGAAATCTAGCTTCCTTTTTTTACTGGAACGATTATGGGATTAATAAAATCTTCCCTGTACTTTTTCTGCTCTCTAATAATTCATGTGCACGGGCACCGTCTTGTAAAGAGAATGTAGTAGGGCTCGCAATGTTTAATTTTCCACTTGCGATCCAATCAAATAATTGAGTAGAGCGTTTTTTTCGTTCTTCAAAAGTAGTAAGCACATTCCAAAGGTCTCCGCCAGTTAAAGTTTTTGAAGTATCCATAAGCATACGCGGATCAACTGGCGCAGGATTACCACCGGCCATTCCGTAAAATACGACAGTGCCACCAGTTTTAGTAGCGCTAAAACTTTCCTCTAATGTAGAACCTACTGATTCATATACAACATTTACTCCAGTGCCGTTTGTTATTTCAAGTACTTTCGCAGGCCATGCTTCCGTATATAAAAATACGTGGTCAGCACCAGCTAATGTAGCTATTTGTGCTTTTTCTTTTGATGACGTGAGGCCGATTACCTTTCCGCCTAGTAGTTTAATGATTTGAATAAGAAGTTGTCCAACACCACCAGCTGCGGCATGGACTAAAGCTGTATCACCTTGTTTTATTTGATAGCTATCTTTAGTTAAATAATGTGCCGTTAGACCTTGTAATAAGACAGAAGCGGCTGTTTCAAAAGAAATAGAATCTGGAAGCGGGATTGCTTTTTTTGATGGAACGGCAACTAATTCTGCATTTGCAAATGGAACGTCAGCAAATGCAATGCGGTCTCCAGGATTAATATTCGTAACGTCAGCTCCTACTTTTTCAACAATACCAGCGCCTTCATAACCTAATATATAAGGTGGGTTGCCAGCGAGATGATAATCACCGCGGCGTCTATAAATATCGGCGAAATTTAAACCGATTGCTTTCGTGCGGACAAGAATTTCATTTGGATTTATGATTGGATCATTTAGTTCTTTATATTGTAGTACATCCGGATTTCCAAACTGTTCGAAACAAAGTGCTTTCATATGGAATACCTCCATTATATTGTTTGTCGATGCTCTTTATCATACAATATAAATATCAATAGACAAAGAGGATTATTTCGATGAAATCAATCGAGAATTACGATTGAAAAGAGGGATGATAAATGGAGATAAAACAATTAATTACATTTAAAGTAGCGGCAGATACTTTGAACTTTACACAAACTGCGAAGAAATTAAACTTTGCTCAATCGAGCGTGACAGCGCAAATTAAAACGTTAGAAGCTGAGCTAGGTACGCCGTTATTTGAAAGATTAGGAAAACGCCTTTTCTTAACTGAAGCGGGCAGAAAGTTTCAACTATATGCCGACAAGATGATTGCACTTAGTAACGAAGCGAAGATGGCTGTGAAAGATGATGAGGAAATAGCAGGTACGTTAATAATCGGTGCGCAAGAGAGCCAATGTACATATAGACTTCCTTCTATATTAAAGAGGTTTAAAGCGCAATTTCCTCAAATAAAACTTATATTTAAACCAGCACATTCCAATAAAGATGCGAAGGAACAATTGATGGAGGGAAAAGTCGATCTTGCATTTATTTTGGACGAATGTAAAACAGAAGATGCTTTACATGTGGAGCCGCTTATGAAAGAAGAATTAAAAGTAGTAGCTGCTCCAGGGCATCATTTACTCCAGCAAACTTCCGTTTCTATAAAAGATTTAGAGAAGGAAACACTTTTATTAACAGAACTAGGGTGTTCATATCGAATTTTATTTGAAGAGTTATTTCGCATCCAAGATGTGTATCCAGTAAATAAGATTGAGTTCGTTAGTGTAGAGGCAATTAAACAATGTGTGATTGCAGATTTAGGTGTAGCAGTTTTGCCAGCGATAGTAGTAGAAAAAGATATACGAGAGGGAACGATAAAAGAGTTACACCTAGACAATACTATCAATCCAATTTTCACACAAATTGCTTGGCATAAAGACAAATGGATGACAGTGCCACTGCAGCAATTTATTGATGTAACGAGGGAGTTTTTTACAACAGATTAAGTGGAGAAATATTTATTTTATATAAAAGAAAAAATGGCAATTTTGTATAAAAGGACCGATGCTTGCATGTAACAAGTATCGGTTCTTTTATGGTTGAAATAAAGGATGTTATAAAATGTGTATTTCTCAACTTTTTTTCTTAAAAGGATAAGTAAATTTCTTCGTATATTCCAATAATCGTAAGGGAATTTACAACGTTTATTCGTTTCTGTAAGATGCCTCTAGGCAGCACGAAAGGAGGGGCGTACATAGGGGATAGATATACGTACTTATTTTGAGGGAGGAGATTTACAATGTTTAAAAAGTTAATGAAAGTATGTGTGTTAAGTGTAGCGAGTGTAGGGGTATTATTTAGTTTTCAAGGAAGTACATTTGCAGCTACCGATCTGAGTAGTTATTATGACGGGAAAAATCCAGCAACAACGAAAGTATACGGAGGCAGTACAACATGTGATGCAGATGGATTTAATGCAAAGTCTACAGCGGTGTATGAAGGTAGTAAAAAAGTAGGAACAGTGTATTTACGTTACAGTAATAAATGTCATGCGGCATGGTCTAAGCTTGTTTTAGATCAACCAGCACCTTCTGTTTCTGGAGGAGTATATGCTTACGCTGTTATTAATAAATATAAAAATGGTGTATTTCAAAAATCAGTAGATTCTAATAGTGGTAATGGAGCAATTAAAACGGGGCAAACGAGCACCTATACAGGAATGGTATTTGATTTAACTGCTGATTTTGGTTATACAGCTGATGCTGAAGCGGTGACGATTAATAATGGCTACGGGAAAACTGGACGTTATTAATAAAGGAGTGGAATTCTATGAAGCTTTTTAAAAAGGTAAGCGCATGTCTTTGTCTGGCATTGCTCGTTGTAACTAGTATGTTTAGTACGACGAATAATGATAAAGCATTTGCAGAAGACCATTCATATGATGGAAAAAGCCCTTACTACAATAGCTGTGATCAATCAGCAGTAACGAAAGAGAAGAAGTGGATTGATTCAAATTCTTATGTGGAATTAAAATTTAGCACGACGTGTAAGACAGCATGGGCAAAAGTTACTGTAACCCGCCCGGCAGTTTATAATAACGAAGCTGATGCAAGGATCGTCAGAAAAACCGATGGAAAGGCATATACTTGCGGAAGTGCTGGAGGAAATGGTGTTGTAAATAAAGGGCAAACATCATGCTATACGCCGATGGTATATGATTTAGATCCAAGAAAAGCGCAAGCGCAGGGGAAACATGCCATTCCGAATAGTGATGCTTATAATTATGCGGAGACGATTTGGTATTGATGAGGAAATGGAGATTGTAAGATAGAATATTTTAAGAGCATGTTTTGATTGGATTTCAAAACATGCTCTTTTTTGTTCGTCTATCCAGTATTAACGAATAGTAAGACCTTAACTTCGAGCTTTAATTGAAGTGAAGCAGATAGCGGGATATTTCGTAAAGGTCTAATTGAGTATGGATATTTCTTTCGGATGTTGGGATAATTTAACATAATTTGTTTTCATACTTCGAAATTTGTGCTCTAATTAAAACAAAGGAGGCAAGTAGATGAGTAATGATATTAAACGATATGTAATTTGTACTTTTATAGGTACATGGACACTTTGGGGGTTATTAATTAACTTAATAAAATTAAACATTACGACATTGGGTACACCGCTTGCGATGATATTATTTGTTTTCGGTGGGATCATGCCGGCAATCATTGCGATTAGTTTAAAGAAAAAATATGGATCACAAGAGGAGTTTAGAAGGTTCATTAAAAATATTGTAAATCCTAAACATCACTTTGCATGGTATATTCTAATCATTATTCTAGCCTTTATAAGCTGTTATCTTCCAACAATATTTGGTGGAGCAACAGTGCAAAAACCATTATACGTGGCATTAATTAGTTTTCCAATAATGATCATTGGTGGAGGTCTTGAAGAAATTGGATGGAGAGGAATCTTACAACCTGCTCTTCAGAAAAGGTTTTCAGAATTTTTTAGTACGATTATTGTGAGCGTTATATGGGCTATTTGGCACTGGCCGTTATGGTTTATTCCGGGCACGAATCAAACTCAAAGGGATTTTATAGCCTTTATAATTACGACAATTGCCGTATCTTTCTTATTAACTACAATTATTAACGCAACTAAAAGTATTTTTATGTGTCTAATTTTTCATGCGCTTCTTAATTCTTTTTGGAGTGTGTACGTGCCAAATGATAAAGTGTTACCAGCGTTTTCAACTTTTATTTTCGGAATTTTCGTGTTTGTTTTGTATACATTCATAATAAAAAGAAAGAACCTCTTATTGATTACGTAACTGAAATTATAGAAGGAAACATATTAATATATTTTTTATGGATATGAAACTAGTTAGTAAGAACACGACACAAACATAATTAAAATATATTACAAGTTTGTGCCGCAAAAAAATTGCAAAACTATAAACAACATCAAAAAGAATGAAGGGCCTTTCCATATATATATAAACACTGCTAACGATAGTTATAGTAATTCATTTGTTTGAACGATTGAATTAATTAAGATTAAGATCTGTATTAGGAGGGGTGTACCCAAGGTGTCTAGCCATAGATACAATTTGGCCTTTATGGTGAAATTCATGCGTTTCCGTATGAGTTAAAAGCCATAGCGGAGTTATGCTCCAAGGCTCTTTTTGCCATTTCACTTCATTTGCTATATTTTCGAGCCAACGGTCGTTGTATTCCTCTAAAAACCGTTGTACAGTCTCATCTACTAACTTAAATCTAGCACGGACTTTCTCTACATCTGCATGCTCAATTTCATCATCACTAGCAAATGAAAAATCTGCTCGCTTTTGCTTAAATGCGAATGATCCAAGCCAGTATCGGTAGCAATCAGCTACATGAATATGGGTCTTTATAATACTACCGTTTCCGAAATTGGGAACAGTGCTATGTAATTTTTCTAGCGGGATTTCTTCCAAAAACGAAAATAAAGTTTCTCTTGTAGAGCGAATAAGGTGATATTGCTGTTTTAAAACATGTAACATGAAATTAACACTCCTTTTTTGTTTACTAAAATATTTGTGCAGTAAGTAATTCTATATTTACGAGGGGTGAACCTTTTTATTAAGCATATTAGGTGTATTTATTAATTGTTTCTGATAGATTATACAAGGTGAAACTTTAATAAGTTGAACATTCTTAGTTCATAATAAATTGTGCATCAAGAGGGAGAACGATAAGATGAATAGATTAGTTGGTTTAAAACAATTTGAAATAACGCGTGGGGAATTGTTTAAATTTATGGAGACGCTAGACGATAAAACTGCGGATACGCAGCCGAATGGTTTTAATAATACAATCCGCTGGCATATCGGTCACGTTTTAACGGCAGCAGAAGTTTTCATGTTTGGAAAAGAATTCAAAAAATTACCAACTGAATATCCAGGTATGTTTGGATATGGATCAAGACCGTCTAAATGGAAAACAGAAGGACCAACGTTAGAAGTGTTAACGGCTCAATTAAAAGAACAAGCAAAGCGTATTAACGAAATTCCAGCAGAAGCATTTGAGAATAAACTGCCAGAGCCATTCCTAGGATTGGAAACGGTAGGGGAGCTTTACGGCATGATGCTTTATCATGAAGCGGATCATATTGGGCAAATGAAGGCGATGGAACGTATTATTAAAGCTCTTTAGTCTTAATTGCATATAACAAGCAATACAGGTGTAATGTTAAATAATATATACAAAAAAGGTAGATAAATTATTATCTACCTTTTTTGTATAACTTCTTGAAGGATTAGGGGGTATCATCGTGCTACTGATGAAGAAGGACAAGAAACCTTCTAATTTTTAAGATGTGATTATGAAATAAGGTATTCCTAAATATGGAATATACGTATAATAAAAGAGAAGAACTAGAAATAGGGGTGAATACTATGATTACATTAGAACAAAAGTTGGAGCAATACACACATACATATGCACAGATAAAGGGAGAACTAAAATGGAAAACGAGTGATTCTCGAACAGGAATGATGATTGCTGCTATGTATGCAAGTAGTGATAAATTGCTTGATCTCAAACGTTTTTTAGAAATTAGTAGTTATATTAAGAATGAGGTAGGAATGTTTTCATACTTAAAGTCTTATCATCGCTTTGTGGTGGCCGCAACATTAGATATTCACTTTACAGATTACAAGAAAGCTTTTCGGAAGTTTTTAGATTTATATGAACAATTGGTCGCTGGTGGTTTTAGCCGGAGTATATTTACTTATCTTGCAGCGGCTGTGCTTTTAACAGAAGATAATGAACATCATGGCACGCACATTCAGCGTTCGATGCAAGTATATAAACGTATGAAAGAGGATCATCTTTTTCTAACAGGTACAAATGATTATCCGCTCGCGGTTTTATTAGCGGGACAATCAGAGCATGTAGAAACACTTATGGATCGAGTGGAGCGTCTTTATCAGAAACTAGCGAAAGCTGGCTTACGTAAAGGGAATGATCTTCAATTTTTAAGTCATATTCTTTCATTAAAGAAGGATGTCCGTGAAGAAATATTAGTTGCAACATGCACAAACATATGGAATTTGTTAAAGCAAGAAAAGGTAAAAGTGAAACAAATGCATTACCCAGCAATCGGGCTATTAGCGTTACTAGAGGATGGAGAAAAAGAGATTCATTCTATTAAAGCGTTGATTGAAAAATTGCAGGGGGAGAAATTGTTCCGTTGGCATACAGATACGAATATTCTTATTGCTATTCAACTGTTCGTAAGTCAGAAAGGTGAGGAAAGTAAAGCTACCAACACAGGTTTACAAACTATGATAGAAGTCCTCATCCAAGCGCAACAGGCAGCTATGATGGCAACGATTGCCGCTTCATCTGCAGCAACCTCTTCTGCTAGTAGTAGTTCATAATGTGCAAATGCTTATGCTCTTGTAAATTATGATGAATTTATAACGAACGGTTTAAAAAATATTAATAAAAAAGCCCATTACTCTCTAATAAGTGATGGGCTATCTGTTTTTACATAATCAGCGTTATCTTTTCGACGCCTTCAAATATTTAAGTTGTGTAACAATCATAATGCTAATAACAACGAGTAAAAACCATGAGCTAATTTTACTTAAGTGGACGAGATCCCACGCTTCCCGTTGATTTGGATATTGCCATGCACCGAAAAATGTTGCGATGTTTTCTGCAATCCAAATAAAGAATCCGATAAGAAAAAAGGAGAGAACGAGCGGCATTGTATATGTAACGCCTCGTAATGAAAATTCCACAAATGTCCGAAAGAAAACGATGAATAGAAGTAAAGTTAATACCCACCTAAAGTCATATAGAAAATGATGTGTGAAAAAATTAAAGTAAATCATTGCTCCTAGCGGTACGGCAAAAATAGCCCTCGGCCAGAGATACATTTGTAAATGCAATCTTCTCCACGCTTGGCATATGTAACTTGCAACACTTGCATACATAAAGCCGCTGTAAAGTGGAACTCCAAAAACCTTTGAATATGCCTCTTCCGGATAACTCCATGAACCGAAATGAACTTTATATATTTCTAGTAAAAGGCCGATGAGGTGGAAGACAGTAATTACTTTTAATTCGTCTTTCGTCTCAAGGCCAGTCTTGTACATAACCCACTGCATAAGAAGGCATACGATGAGTATGAAATCGTAGCGGTAGAATCCTGGGATAGAAATGATTTTTGATAGGGCTAGTGTTAAGAAAATAACAACTGGGAATAAGCAAGATAATGCTTGCTCGTAAGTGAAGTATAGTAGTTGTTTTAAATAGAACATTGTGTCACCTTCGATTTTTTTGTTAGAAAACTCAAAATAATGATTAA